>JAUZEY010000601.1 GCA_030838785.1 Actinomycetota bacterium
CGGCCGGCCGGCGCCTGTCGGTCCACATGACGCAGCACCTGCTGCTGGTTCTGCTGGCGGCGCCGCTGCTGGCAGGGGCCCGGCCCGGCACCGTGCTGCTGGAGGCCCTGCCCCGGGCGGCCCGGGCCCGCGTCGGGCGGACCCTCCATCGGCCGCGGTGGCACGCCGCCCGGCGGACGGCCACCAACCCCGTCCTCGTCCTCACCCTGTTCGTGGGCGGGTTCTGGGCCTGGCACCTGCCCCGGCTCTACGACGCGGCATTGCGCAACAGCGCCGTCCACGTCCTCGAGCACGCCACCTTCCTGGGCGGGGCCGTCCTGTTCTGGAGCCTGGTGCTCGATCCCGGGCCCCGGCGTCGCCTCAGTCTCGGGGCGACGTGCGGGTTCGTGTTCGCCGCCATGCTCACCAACCTCTGGCTGGCCGCGGGACTGGCCTTCGCGTCCACATCGCTCTACGCCGCCTACCAGGGCGCCGGCGCCGCCGCGGCCCTGGCCGACCAGCAGCTGGCCGGTGTGATCATGTGGCTGCCGGCCGACATCGTCTACTTCGTCACCCTCGGGTTGCTGTTCCGCCGTCTGCTGCGGGACGTCGAAGGGCGCGTGCAGCGCCGCGAGGCGGCGGCCGCGGCGGCGCTCGGAGCGGAGCGGTGAAAGGGGCGGCGCGGCGCGGGGTCACCCGCTCTTGGAGGGCGTGGACCACCGTGGAGGTCGGTCACGTCTTCCCGAGGCGCCGCGGCGCCCGCTCGGCCCCGCGGTTGCTGCGGGTGGCGACGGCGGCGGCGTTCGCCGGGCTGTTCCTCTGTGTCGGCGCCTCCTGCACGAACCGGCCTCCGGGGCCGTACGCCGCCATCCCACCGGTGCCCGCCGCCGAGGCGGCCGGCCCGTCGGGTGATCCGGGGCGGGTCCTGTACCTGCGGGACTGTGCCTGGTGCCACGGCGCGTCGGCCGAGGGAACGCCGCGGGGGCCGGATCTCAAGTCCGGCACCAAGGGTCCGGCCGACGTCGACTTCGTGCTGCGCACCCGGCGGATGCCGCTGCGGCGGCCGGACGACCCGATGCGGCGGGGCGCGGCGACCACGACGTACTCCGGCGCCGACCGGCGGGCGATCGTCGCCTACCTGGCCACCCTCGGCCAGCACGGCCCGCCGGTCCCCGAGGTGGCCAAGCCGCCGGCCCTGGCCCACGGCGCCGAGCTGTACCTGGCCAACTGCGCCGCCTGCCACTCCGCCACCGGCATCGGCGGCACCCTGTCGGCGGCCCAGAAGGGCGCCGGACCGGCGTCGGGTGCGCCGGAGACCTATGCGCCGCCGGTCACCTCCTCCAGTGCCGTCGAGGTGGCCGAGGCCATCCGGGTCGGGCCCGGCACCATGCCGGTGTTCGGTCCCGACACCATGTCCGACGACGACGTCGACGCCATTGCCGCCTACGTCGAGTACCTCGGCCGCCCGGCCGATCCCGGCGGTCTCGCCGCCGGTCACATCGGCCCGGTCAGCGAAGGGGCCGTGGGGTGGATCATCGGGCTCGGGATGCTCCTCGCCGTGTGCCGCTGGATCGGCACCCGCACCGGAGAGGAGCCCGCTGGCGCGCCCGCCGGCGAGGCGCCGAGGGCGGACGGGTCGAGCGGCGAGGCGCCGGCCGCCGCCGTTCCGGCCGGCGCGGAGGTCGACGCGTGACCGAGCCGCGGCCGGAGCCGCAGCCGGAGCTCGCGCCGTCGCCGACCGCGGCGCGATCCCCGGCCCGGCCCATCGCCCTCGGCTTCACCGTCAGCATGGCGGCGTCGATCGGGCTCGGCGTCGTCTACGCCCTCGGGGGGCAGGTGCAGCTCGAGGGGCTGCTGCTGTTCTTCGCCCTCGGGGGCATCGCCGTCGGGTTCATCGTCTGGGGCGGCAAGCTGCTGCCCCAGGGCCCGTACGTGCAGGAGCGCCATCCCCTCTCCTCCGGTGAGGAAGAGCAGGAGGAGGCGACCGAGGTGTTCGAGGAAGGGGCCGAGAGCCTCGAACGGCGCCGGCTCCTGATCCGGCTGCTGACCGGCGCCTTCGTGGCGCTGGGGGCGGCGCTGGTGTTCCCCGTCCGGTCGCTGGGGGAGCGGCCGGGCGGCTCGCTGTTCCGCACCGCCTGGCGCCGGGGGTCCCGGGTGGTCGACGAGCACGACAAGCCCGTCCGCCCGGACGACCTCGCCGTCGGGAGCGTCGTGACCGTGTTCCCGGCCGGGAACACCGACGCCGCCGACTCGCAGACGCTCCTGATCCGTCTGGGACCGGGGCAGTACCGGCCGCGGCGGGGGCGGGAGGGCTGGGCGGTCGGCGACGTCGTCGCCTTCTCCAAGGTCTGCACCCACGCCGGCTGCCCGGTCGGCCTCTACGAGCCCGACACCCACCAGCTGTTCTGCCCCTGTCACCAGTCGGTCTTCAACGTGGTCGACGGCTGCGAGCCCCGGAGCGGCCCGGCCACCCGGCCCTTGCCGCAACTCCCGCTCACGGTCGACGCCGACGGCTACCTCGTGGCCCGGAGCGACTACACCGAGCCGATCGGCCCCGGCTTCTGGAACCGGGACCGATGACCCGATGATCCGGCGCACGTTCGCCTTCTTCGACGAGCGCCTCGGCGTGTCGCGCTTCGTGCGCTCCTCGCTGGACAAGGTCTTCCCCGACCACTACGCCTTCCTGCTGGGCGAGGTCGCCCTGTACTGCTTCGTGGTGCTGATCCTCACCGGGATCTTCCTCACGTTCTTCTTCAGCGCCAGCTCGACCGAGGTCGTCTACCGGGGTGACTACCACCCGCTGGTGGGGGCGACGGTGTCCGACGCCTACCGGTCGACCCTCGACCTGAGCTTCTCGGTGCGGGCCGGTCTCGTCATGCGCCAGGTCCACCACTGGGCGGCGCTGGTGTTCATCGCCTCCATCGTCGCCCACCTCTGCCGGGTGTTCTTCAGCGGCGCGTTCCGCAAGCCCCGGGAGCTCAACTGGATCGTCGGCGTGACCATGCTGATCCTGGCCATCTTCAACGGGTTCTCGGGCTACTCGCTCCCCGACGACCTCCTGTCGGGGACGGGCCTGCGCATCGCCTTCTCCATCGCCCAGTCCGTTCCCGTGGTGGGGACGTGGATGGCGTTCCTCGTCTTCGGCGGGGAGTTCCCGTCGCACCGGATCATCGGCCGGCTGTTCGTGACCCACACGCTGATCGTGCCGGCGCTGCTGGTGGGGCTGATCAGCGTGCACCTGGCCATGGTGTGGCACCAGAAGCACACCCAGTTCCCCGGCGACGGCCACACCGAGGACACGGTCGAGGGGCCGAAGCTGTGGCCGACCTACGCCATGAAGTCGCTGGGGTTGTTCTTCGCCGTGGCGGCGGTGCTGTGCCTGCTCGGCGGGCTGTTCCAGATCAACCCCGTCTGGCTCTACGGCCCCTACCACGCCTCCCAGGTGAGCTCCCCGGCCCAGCCCGACTGGTACATGGGCTGGCTGGAGGGAGCGCTGCGCCTGTTCCCGCCGTGGGAGGTCCGGGCCTTCGGCTTCGAGCTCCCCAACCCCTTCTTCCCCGCCGTGCTCCTGGCCGGCCTGACCTTCATGGGCCTGTACCTCTGGCCCTTCCTGGAGGCGTGGGCCACCGGCGACCGGTCGGAGCACCACCTGCTCGCCCGACCCCGGGACCATCCGGTCCGCAGCGCGCTGGGCGCGGCCACGCTGTCGTTCTACGTCGTGCTGTTCTTCGCCGCCTCCAACGACCTGCTGGCCAAATGGCTGAAGGTCCGGGTGACGATCATCACCGGCATCTTCCAGGTGGCCGTGTTCGTCGTGCCGGCCGTGGTCGGCCTCGTCACCCACCGCCTGCTCCGCGCCCTGGCCCGTAGCGGCGCCCCCCGCTTCTCCGAGATGCCCCTCAGGGCCCTGCGGGTCCGGCGGCCAGCGTGAACCCCCGGTAGCCGTCGGCGGCCACCGAGGAGGCGATCTGCCGGTAGCCGGGGGCGCCGCCGGCGAAGGGCATGAATCCCTGGGGTTTCCCCTCGATATTGCGGCCCATGTACCACGAGTCGGCCCGGGGCATCAGGGTGGCGCTGGCGATCACGTCGACCAGCGAGGTCCATTCCCGCTCGGCGGCGGCGTCGGCCTCGATGACGGCGAGGCCGTGGTCACGGAGGTAGCCCAGGCAGTCGGCGATCCAGTCGACGTGCTGCTCGATGCTCGGCACCATGTTGGTCAGCACCGAGGGGCTGCCGGGCCCGGTGACGAGGAACAGATTGGGGAATCCGGCCACGCCCAGGCCGAGATAGGTGACGGGACCGTCGGCCCATTTGTCCCGCAACGCAACCCCGTCGCGACCCCGGATGTCGACCCTGAGCACCGATCCGGTCATGGCGTCGAAGCCGGTGGCGAAGACGATCGTGTCGACGTCGAGGGTCCGGGTTCTCCCGCCGGAGACCGTCCGGACGCCCTCGGCGACGATCTCGACCAGGGGCGTGTCCCGCAGATCGACGAGGGTGACGTCGTCGCGGTTGAAGGTCTCCCAGTAGCCGGAGTCGACACAGAGCCGCTTGGAACCGATGGGATGGTCGGTGGGCACCAGTTTGGCGGCCACCGCCGGGTCGTCGACGGTCTCCCGCAGCTTCCGGCGTACGAACTCGGCCACCAGTTCGTTCGACTCGGCATTGGTCAGCAGGTCGGGGAAGGACCACACCATGTTCAGGCCGCCCTCGGCCCATACCTCCTCCAGGATCGCCTCCCGGTCCCCGGCCGACACCGACACCGCCGCCACGTCGCGGACCGGATGGGCGATATACGTGAAGGAATCCCGGATCCGCTGGCGGAACTCGCCGTAGTTCTCCTGCGTCTTGCGCAGGACGGCCGGATCCAGCGGGGCGTTCCAGGCCGGGGCGGTGAAGTTCGGGGTTCGCTGGAGCACGAAGGTGTGGTCGGCCTCGGCGGCGATGAGGGGGATGGACTGGATCCCCGACGAGCCGGTGCCGATCACCGCCACCCGGCGGCCGGTGAAGTCGACGCCGTCGTGGGGCCAGGCTCCGGTGTGGTACCAGTCGCCGGCGAACCTCTCCAGGCCGGGAATCGGCGGGACCTGGGCGGCCGAGAGGCACCCGGTGGCCATGATGAGGACGGGGGCGGTGACCCGCGGGCCCGGTCCGGAACCGTCGACCCGCTCCGTCTCGACCGACCACGAG
>JAUZEY010000602.1 GCA_030838785.1 Actinomycetota bacterium
TCCAGTGGGCGCTGCCTTTTTCGACGTCGCGGATCCGGGTGGCGCCGAGCGTGAGCAGCCGTTCCGACTCGGCTCCGTACTGGGCGGAGATCAGGTCGAGATGCAGCCGGTTCTTGACCGTCTTGCCTTCGGGAACCTGGTGGAAGGCCAGCCGGGGGGCGCTGCCGTCGGCGTCGATGGCGGCGGACTCCGGGCTGGGGTCGGGGTTGACGCTGCTGCCCAGTACGTCGGCCCAGAACTGGGCCAGTTTGGCGGCGTCGCCGCAGTCGATGCTCAGGCCGAGCACGGAGCTGCTCATGGTGGGGGGTCCTTTCAATCCTTGGGGGTCAGATGGCGGTGCGACCGCCGTCGGCGGCGATCAGGGCGCCGGTGACGTAGCTGGCGCGGGGCGAGGCCAGGAACGCCACCACCTCGGCGATCTCGGCGGGTTCAGCGGCGCGGTGCATGGCGGTGGTTTCGCCGAGGGCGTCGAACAGGTCACGGGCTTCGGGCCGGGTGTAGACGGGGCCGGGGGCGACGGTGTTGATGCGCACCCCCCGCGGGCTGTACTCGGCGGTCCAGCCCCGGGTCAGCGCGGCCAGCGCGGCCTTGCTTGCGCCGTAGGCGGCGCTGCCGCCGGGTAGGCCGAGGCTGCCGGACATGCTGCCGATGTTGATGATGCTGCCCGTTCCCCTGGCTGCCATGGCCGGGGCGAACGCCGCGACCAGGAAGTACGGTGCCCGCACGTTGCTGGCGAACAGGGAGTCGAACTCCTCGACCTTCAACTCCTCCGTCGGGCCGAACACGGAGTGCCCGGCGTTGTTCACCAGGACGTCGATGTCGCCCACTTCGATAGCCAGGCGCTGGATGTCGTCCGGGCTGTCCAGTCTGGCGGCGATGAAACGGGCGTGCCCGCCCATCTCGGTGATCTCCCGGACGGTGTCTGCGCCGCGCTCCGCGTTGCGGCCCACCACGATCACCGTGAACCCGTCCTCGGCCAACCGCTTGGCCACCGCCCGCCCCAGTCCGGCCGTCGCCCCGGTCACCAGGGCGGTCGACGGCTGAAGATGGAAATCTGCTCGTTCGAAAGACATGCTGTTCTCCCGGCTCGCGTACCTGATCAGACCGGTCTGTCTGGTATGCCAAGGTAATCTAGACAGACCGGTCTGATAAAGTCAAGCCGTGTCCGGCGGCCACGCGACCGTCAAAGGAAGTCGCGGGGCCATTTCCCGTAGGTGCTCTTGACTTCGATCTTGGCGTCGTGGAGGCGTGCCGCGAGCCAATCGGAAAATTTCTCCTGGCGTTGCTGATCAGCGAGATGCTGCTCGATCGAGGGTCGGGCCGTCTCGAATGTCTGGGGTCCTTCCCGGTGGACCTCCGTGGTGTGGATGATCCAGTATCCCCGTCCGGCACGGACGGGCGTGCTCATCGTCTCGGAATGCATCGTCGAGATGGCGGTGAGGATCTCGCCCGGCAGCGAGCTGTTCCCGTTGACCAACTGGCTCGTCAGCACGTCTCCGGCTCCCGACGCCCGAGCCGTCTCCGAGAAGCGACCGGGCGCTCCCGTGGAGGTCGAGAACCCTCGAGCGAGCTTTTCCTCTTCGAAGAAGGCGAGGTCGACGGTCGCCCTCCACTGCGATTGGAACTGGTCGGGATGGGTCTCGAAGTAGGCCCGCAGCCGGTTCTCGGGGATGCTGATCACCGGGAAGAGCTTCGCGGCCAATGCCTTGCTGAGGAGCGCAGATCTCAACGCCGACTCGAAACTGGCCTTTCCCCACCCGGTGCTGT
Organism: Actinomycetota bacterium; assembly: GCA_030838785.1. Classification (GTDB taxonomy): domain Bacteria; phylum Actinomycetota; class Acidimicrobiia; order IMCC26256; family BP-133; genus BP-133. The sequence goes on from JAUZEY010000602.1 coordinate 1,768, forward strand.
CGAGATCCGCCGTTGAGGTCTCAGCGGCGAGGGCTCGTGCCACCTCGTCGGCCTTCAGGCCGACCCGCTCGCCGGTGGCGAGCTGGGCCACCAGCTTTGTCTTGATCATCTGCACGAGCGCGAGCTGGCCGAGGCGCTTGTCGGGAAGTGGCTGTCGGCTTCCCTCGGTCGCCTGCTGCTTTTCTGTTGCCCTCCACTGGTCGGTGAGGCTCCTCACCTCTTTGTCGGAGATCGCCTCCGTGCCAACCCGTGCCGCGGGGGTGTCGCCATGCCCGGAGCAGCCGGTGAGGATCGCGCCGGCGAGAAGAAGGGAGGCACCCGATGTTCTGAGAGCAGACCTGGATCGCACCTGGCTTCACCCTGACCCTGTCGGACGATCTACGACGTGATGCGAGCAACTTCGATCAGCAAGTGAGCAGTCTTGAGAATGGTGACGCAGACGATGATCGCCCCACCGCAGGCCGCCATGACCGGTAGGAGGACCCAGAAGCGGTGCGCGGTGGCGGGCGAGGAGACCGGCGCGGCGATCTGAGCGGCGTGGACGAGTTCCCCGCCGCCACCGCTGTTGCCCGGCTGGGACCAGGGGGTCCGGGTGAACGGCTGGACGGATCTGCTCCTTGGCGCCCTGGTCGTCGCCTTGGCACCCGCGATCAGCCGCGTGCTGCCGTACAGGAGGACGGCGTAGCCCGCCAGCTTGATGGCCAGGGCGAGGAAGTAAGGCCGGGCGAAGGGCAGCCGGAGCAACCGCTGGAGTTCGACCCAGCTGCTGGGGACGCCATACGGTGACTCCCGGTAGAGGTTGTAGACGCCGGTCACGTACACCGCGACGGCCAGGGACCAGGCGGCTCGCACCAGGCCGTCCAGGTGACGCTCCAGGGCATTCCTGGCCCAGGGGGAGAGCGCCCGGCCCCGCTGGAAGGCGAGCAGAGCCAGCGCGGCGAGGATGGCCCCCCAGGTTGCAGCGGCGAGGGAGTGCAGGGCAAGGATGATCGTGTTGGTGAGGTTGGCCCTGACCGCTGACAGGCGGTCCTCGGCCGCCCCGGACCGTTGGAGGGAGGGGCCGGTCCGTTCCACCGGCAACTGGCCGCTGAGGATCTGGATCGGCGGATCGCTGGGACTTCTCTGCAATTCGAGCACGTCCGCGTTCATGGTCCACTTCCCGCCGCGGGGCAGGATCACGACTCCGCCGTAGACCCCGGCGGCATAGCCCGGGTCGACCACGTCGAGGGGGCGAAACTTGACGAACTCGGTGGTGGCCCCCGATTCGTCGACCGCCCACCCGTAGACCTCGTGTTCGGTCGGATCGAGAGCGCCGGTCGCCCGGACCTTGACCTCGGCATGGAGAGAGACGTACAGCGGCGACGCCAGTGTCCGATCTTCAACCGCTTCGAGTTCGACCGCCAGGTTCTTCCCTTTCTCGGCCGCCGCCGCCCGGGCTGTCCGGACCGGGCTGTGCTCCGCCGCCTCGAGGTCGGCCGCCTTGCCGGCACCGGCTACGACCTTCCGTTCTCCCACCGGAGGCACGTCGACCGTCCAGGAGCGGGTGAACTTCCGGATGAGCAGCCCGCCCGGCATCGATCGAAGGCTGATGGTCACGGAGCCCCGGCCAGGGGCGAGGCCAACGTCGCCGCTGAAGTAACCGAGGCCGACCTCGGTGAGGGGCGATGTGCCGCCCCCCGTCGAGGCGGCGGCGGCGACCCCCTGGGCGGGCGCTCCCGAGTCCGCATCCACGACCCGGATCCAGACCGAGCGGCCGGTGGGGGAGCCGGCCCCCTCGATGACGAAGTCGCCGACGATCGGCTGGAACACTCCTCCGTCGTCATGGGCGGAAGCTGGGGAGGCCGGGGCCGTGAGGCTCACGCCCATCAGGGCGAGGACCGCTCCGGCTCTTTTCAGATCGAGCATCCTCATCCTTTCCCTCCGTGCTGGCGTTTTGCCTGGGCGACCCACGGAGGGACGGGCTCTTGGTCGGGGTTCCTGGTCAGGTCCGGTTCGGGCCGCCGCGTCGGCTCGAACGGGACGGCCGCCGCCTCGCCCGCCAATCGGGCGATGGTCGCCACCGTCTGCGTCGTGACCAGGTAGATGCAGGGCGAACCCTCCCGGGAGGCGTAGATCCCCCCGCCGGTGAAGTTCTGGTTGCCGAAAGCGAGGGAACCGGCGTCCTCCGAGCCCTGTCGCAGGCGGACACGCATTCTTGGTCGGGCCAGGCCGAACTCGTCCCGCCGGAGATCGCCGCACAACTCGCGGTACGCGATGAGCGGAGCGACCGGGTCCTGACCGGCGCGATCGGAACTGGAGGTATCGACGTCGAGCGTGACCCTGTCGCCGTCGAAGAACGTGAGTCTTGCCACCTCGGCGCCCTGTGGCGCAAGGTCCTTCACGGCCGCCTTGGGCCGCGTGTGATCCTGGTCAGCGCCGCCGGGCCCGCCGCAGCCTACGGACATGCCCGCCGTCACCAGGACGGCCACCGCCGATCCGGGGATCCGGTAACGGGAAACCACCTCAGCCCCTTCTCATGCGCCGGACCAGGATGGGAAGGGGAACCAGGGCGGCCAGGCCGGGAAATACGACCGCCCGGCGAACGATGTCGTCCTGGTCTGCGGCGGTCAGCTCGATCTTCCGGACTCCGCCGGGATCCCGGCTGGCGCTGATGATCTCGGCCTCGGTCGCGGTCCATTGCACCAACGACGTCAGGAACTCCTCGTTCCCGAAGCGGGCCAGGTCGCGGTTGCTACCGACGTCGACGCTGCCCACGACACCGATCCGCGCCCGGAAGAGCGACGGAGATCCTCGCTCCGCCGCGCCGCCTTGAATGATTGCGCTCCGGTCGATCGCCACCGCCAGGGTCCGGACTTTTGACGGGCCGTTGGCACCTCGGACCCAAGCGTCGCCGGTGGTCTGGAGGAGCGGGGTCACAGAGTCGCCCCCGCCGTCGGGTGGCGCGGCCTCGCCGCCGGCCACGATCTCCTGCCCGCCGACGACCAGCGTCGGGAGGCCATGCTGGGAGAGCCCTTTGGTGACGGGGCTTTCGGACGGGTACTTGACCGTCACCACGGATGCGGGATCGTTGGCCAGCGAGGCGACGTCCTCGACGGTCCCGGGCTGGACCCTGACCCCGAAGGTCTCGAGGATCTGGTTCATCGAGCGCGCCTCCTGCTGGCCACCCTCGGACAGGAGCAGCATGCGCCCGCCGGTCCGGACGAAGTCGTCGAGGAGCACACGTTCGTCGAGCTCGAGGAGACCTCTGCCACCCGCCACGATCAGCAGGGAGCAGGGGCGGAGTTCGGCGGACCCACCGGCCGCGGCAAGGGCGATCGTGCGAGGTTCGTAGCCGATGTCCCGGAGTACGCCGGCCAATTGGCTGTACCCGTCGGGCTCGCCATTGTCGATGCTGCGTTCGCCGTGGCCGGTGGTGAAGCAGACGGGACGGGTGTCCGTGCGCCCGGCCCGGTAGATGGCGCTGGTCAGCGCGATCTCGCCGAAATGATCGGCGATCTCCGCACGGTCGCCGACCCGAACCTGGAGCTGGCCGTAGCCCGAGACGCCGAGGGCCTTCATCCGGCCGGGCTCACGATCGGGATCGACGATGTCCAGGGACATGTTCACGCCCGCCGCCCGATACCGGCGATACAGGTTCCTGATCTGGACCGCCTCTCCGCTCTCCGGATCGACGAAGGCTGACACCACCACCGGCGCATGGACGGCCCGGGCGATGTTCCTGCTGGCCGGGGTGAGGGTGTAACGCTGCGTCGGGGTGAGGTCGATCTCGCCGGCGAAGCTGGCGCCGGCCACCCCGATCACCAGGGCACCGGCTGCGATTCCGGCGGTGAGGACACCGAGCCGCCGCGCGTGCTGCCGTCGGGCCACGCCCCGTTGGCGCTCCAGGAGAGCCAGGGTGAGCCCAAGGCCCAGGACGACGACCACGAGGAAATACGCCAGGTCCGAGGCGTAGAGCACGCCCTGTTCGGCCGCTTCGATACGCCGGGCGGGCGAGAGCCCGGCCAGGGTGCTGCCCAGCGGCCAACTCTCGGCGTACTGGACGCTCCAGGCGGACAGGAGCACCAGGACTGCGAGGAACGCGCCGCCCGCCACCGACGCACTCCGGGCCGAGACCGCCAGGGCGACGGCACAGAAGGCGGCCGACAGGGCCATGAGGCCCACGACGCCGGCCGCTTGCTTCCCGATCTCGACCGTGCCGTAGCGGGACAGGATCCTGACGTAGAGCCAGCTGGAGGAGATCAGCAGCCAGGAGAAGATCACGGGGACGCTGAATTTGGCCAGGACCGTCGCGGCCCGGGAGAGGGGCCAGGACAGCATCATGTCGAGGCTTCCCGTGGCCCGCTCCTCGGCGAACCCCCGCATCGAGATGATGGGTACGAGGACGACCAGTGTGGCCGCCAGGTTCGAGTAGAAGCGTTCGAGGTCGGGCAGCTGCTGCCGACCGAGGATGGAGACGAAGAAGACCCCGGAGACCACCACGTAGGCCGCGGCGATGACGTAGGTCTGCGGGAGAACGGCGAGGGAGTGCAGCTCGCGCCGCAGCACGGCGGCGTAACTGCGGAGGAAGCCGGGCTCAAGCATTGCCGACCGCGTGGGCGAAGGCCTCTTCCAGTGCGTCCCCGACCGGGCGGACACCGATGACCCCGCATCCTTCGGAGACCAGAACCGCCACCCGGCGGGCGAGTTCGGCCTCGGTCACCTCCGGCACGGTGACGGCATAGGCTTCCCCGGCTCGGATCGTCCGCACGTGCCCCGCGGCGTTCCACGAGTCCACGACGACCCGAAGGGCATCCCCGTCCCGGGCGAGCACCTCGAGCTCGAACGTGAGTTGGCGTCCCCGGCCGAGGTCCGACATTGGGCCGTCGTAGGCCACCCGACCTCGGTCGAGCACCACCACCCGGTCGGACAGCGCGGTGGCCTCAGCCAGCTGGTGGGTGGACACGACCACGCAGGCAGAGCGGGCGTAGAAGCGGATGGAGCGCCGGACGTCCACCACGTTGATCGGGTCCAGCGAGCTCACCGGTTCGTCCAGGAGCAGAACCGGCGGGTTTCCGATCATCGCTTGGGCCAACCCGAGCCGCTGCCGGTACCCCTTCGACAGGTTCCCGATCACCCGGTCCGCCACCGGAGCCAGCCCGGTGAGCAGGAGTTTCTCCTCGATCTCGCCGCGCCACGCCTTTCGGACGCCCTTCGCCGAGCAGACCAGCCGGAGGTAGCTCCGTACCCGGAGCTCGCGCGGGAACGCCACGACCTCCGGCATGTACCCGACGGCCCGTCGGGGCCGCCGCCCGCCCGCGCCCAACGTCACCTCGACCGAGCCGTCGTCCCAGTTCTCCACCCCGGCGATGCATCGGATGAGGGTCGACTTGCCGGCCCCATTCGGACCGAGGAGCCCGGTGATCCCGATACCGAACGACCGGGTGACCCCGTCGAGCGCATAGGTCGTGCCTCCGTAGCGCTTACGCAGATCGACAACCGCGAGACACGTCACGTCGTCAGCGGCCCAGGTAGTAGCCCTCGACGGCGGAGTCCCCGAACCGGATCCCGGTCGCCTGACCAAACTGGTCTTGCCGCGGCGCGTTGTCGGAGCGGAGCTCGAGCGCGGCGCCGGCCAGCTTGTAGTACTGACCGTCCCTGCCGACCCGGGGCTTCTGGATGAACACTCCGCCCTTCATGAGGTTCGGGATGTTCGCCTGCTCGGACATCTTCCTCGAGAAGTCCTCGGCGGCCTTCCCCAGTCCGATGGCCTTCCCCGAGACCACGACGTCATTGTTGGTGGTGGCGTAGGAGCCTGAGGATTCCGAGCGGTTCGACCAGCTCAGCGCCTCCGAGTCCCCCGAATGGACCCCGGTGAGAGCGAGGCGGTAGTCGAGCGTCGGTTCGGCGTCGGGCCGGAATGTCATGCGGACCCATGTGTCGAAGGCGCCGATGTGGAGCTTGTCGCTCACCTTGATACCCATGACGTGGGTCGTCGCCTCGGCGACCATGGCGTTGAGTTCCTTGGAGAAGAACGTCTTCGCCGAGGAGTAACCGCCGTCGGCCTTGACGTCGTGGGGCTCGATGACCCGGAAGGCGCCTTCACCTTGCGCCGTCACGTCGTCGGGTGTCTCAACGGCCACGTAGGGCCCGGCTTCCCCGAACGGGGCAAAGCGTGCCTTCTTCTCGTACGGCCCCCCCTCGCCGCCGCTGGCGTACACGTCACCCGGCTTCGCCTTGATGACCAACGCGCCCTCCTGGGCGAGATGCGACGGGTAGCCCAAGGCGCCGAAGGCGAAGGAGGGATCGATATGGTTGGTGGACTCGAGCTCTGCCCGGAGGAACGGACCGCCGCCCGGCTGCTCGGAGGGGACCTCGGCGTAGGGGGACACCCCGCGGGCCTCGGAGACGATGTTCCAGGTGTACTGCTGAGTGTCGATCTCCTGCGCGCCAGCGGCGGCCGTACCGCCGGCGAGCGAGAGGGCCAGCCCCACACCCAGGAGGCGAACGGGCTGTGAGGCCTTGAACCAAAAAGACATGCGCGGCGACGAGCGCTTCATCGACTCTCTGTCTCCTTCGTGGGTTTGTGGGGGGGGAGGCAGGTGAAGCTCCCCAATTGACGTCACGCGCCGATGGCTTGTTCGAGGACCTCAGTGGCGCCCTTCAGTGCCCCGGCATACTCCATCCGGCCCTTGTCGAGGACGTAGGCCCGGTCGGCGCAGTCCTCCAGCGTCTTGACGAATTGGTCGACCACGATGACGGCGAGCCCCGCGTCGCCAAGCTCGCGAACCTTGCGGACGAGCTCGAACACGATGAGGGGAGCGAGCCCCATCGACAGCTCGTCGATGAGGACCAGTCGGGGCTGCGCCATCAACGACCGGCCGATGGCCAGCATCTGCTGTTCGCCGCCGGAGAGCGAGCCCGCTCTCTGCGAGCAGCGCTCCAGCAGCCTGGGGAAGATCTCGAAGCAGACTTCGAGCTGGGCGTCGGTGACACTGCCCTTACGGCCGAACGCCCCGGCCAGGAGGTTCTCCTTCACCGAGAGGTTCTTGAAGATCCGGCGGCCTTCGGGACAGAGGGTGATGCCCAAGGCCACCCGGTCCGCCGCCTTGGCGTTGGTGATCCGCTCCCCCTCCCACTCGAGTTCACCGGCCCGCGGCCTGACGACACCGAGGATCGTCTTCAACAGCGTGGACTTCCCGGCACCGTTCGGTCCGAGCAGGGCGACGACTTCCCCGGGGCCGACCTGGAGGCTGATATCGAAGAGAACCGGCAATCTCCCATATCCTGCCGACAGGTTCACGAGTTCGAGCATCGAGCGATTCCTCCTGCCTACAACGCCGAGGCGTCGCCGAGATAGGCGGCGCGGACGCGTTCGTTCTTGCGGACCTCGTCGGGGGCACCCGAAAAGATCATCTGGCCCCGTTCCAGTACGTAGATCTGGTCGCACATCCGGAGCACCGAGCGGACGTGGTGCTCGATGATCAGGACAGCGAGGCCGAGGTCCACTTGGAGCTGCTTGATCAGTCCGAGCAGACGGGCCGCCTCGACGGCATCGACGCCCGCAGTCGGTTCGTCCAGCAGGATGATGCGGGCCGGCCCCAGCAGGGCCCGCCCGATCTCGATGCGGCGTTGCGCCCCGAAGTCGAGCACTCCGGCTCTGACACCGAGGTAGCGGTCCATGTCGAGCAGCCGCGCCACGGCCTTCGCCAATCCGCGGGTGGTGCGCTCATGGCGGTAGGAGCGCCCCACCCGCAGCGTGTTCTGGACGAGCCCTCCGCTCAAGGTGAGATGGGCACCGATCAGCAGGTTCTCCTCCACCGACAGGCCGGGGGCGATGTGGTTGGCCTGGAAGGTGCGGGCCATCCCGATCTGCGCTCGTTTCCAAGGTGATCGCGTGGTCACGTCGTGCCCGAACGCATGCACCGAACCGGTATCCGGTGCGGTGAACCCGGTGACGCAGTCGAAGAATGTCGACTTGCCTGCACCGTTGGGGCCGATCAGCCCGGTGGTCTGGGCCGCCTCGATCGTGAGCCCGGCGTCCCCGAGGGCCTGAAGGCCGCCGAAGGCCTTCGAGATGCCGATGGCCTCCAGCACCGCACCGGACTTCACCTGTTCCGGCAGGTGGTCTTCCAGCACCTCGAGGGCGGCCAGCTGGCCCTCGGACCACTGGAGGGTCGGCTTGGTGCCAAGCATGGTGTTCGGTGCGTGCGTGCTGTGCGTGGTCATCTTGCCGCCACTCCCACACCTTCGTAGCCCGTCTGCGCCTCGGCGGGTGCCGGGCGTTGGGGGGTCTCCGGGCCGGAGAGGATCGCCGCCTCCCGCTTGGCTCGCACCCGGTCGAGGACCACTCCCGAGAACCCGCCCGGGCCGATGTACGTGCCGAGCATCAGCCCGGCGCCACCGAGCAGCAGCGGCGAGATCCGCACGATGCTCTCGAGGGCGTGGGGCGTCATCGTGAACACGAAGGCGACGACCACGACTCCGGCAAGTGAGCCGAGGCCGGCCGTGACGGGCACCGCGAGGTAGAAGAGGGACTGTACGGAGATGTAGGCAATGGCGGTGGGTGGTGACCGGTACAGCGGGGTGGTCAGCGCACCAGCCACGCCGGCGAGCGCGCCGGCGATGAGAAAGGCGAGGATCTTGTACCGGAGCGGAGAGATTCCCATGGCCGCGGCCGCTCGCCGGTCGCTCCCCACCATCATCATCGCCCGGCCGTGCCTCGAATTCCGGAACAACGTGAGCCCGACCATCACGGCCACGAGGACGAGGAGAGGGAGGTAGTAGTACGCCCGGTCCGACTCGAGGCTGATGCCGAAGAACCTGGGCCGCGTCACGTAGACGCTCTCCACGCCGCCGGAGAACTTGCCGTTGGTGAAGAGCGTCCGCTCCAGCGTGACCTGGAGGCCGAGCGTCAGGACCATGACGTACATCCCGGACAGGCGCGCCGTCGGGAGCGCGACGAGGGCCGATAGGGCGACCGCAACGGCCAGTCCCAACGCCGCCGCCGGAAGGAACGCCCAGTCGAACCCGTCAGGGCGCGACGCATAGCCGGAGATGTACACGGCCGTGCCGACCAGTGCGGCCTGGGCGAGCGACACCTCGTTCCCCCAGCCGACCAGGACGGTGAGACCCATGCTGGCCACCGCGAGGATGCAGGCTACGGAGCCGAGAAAAACCCACGTCTGTGAAGCGAACCTCACCCATCCGAGAGCCACGGCCGCCACCACCGGGTACGCCCACCACGGCACAGCGGGGGACAGTACATCGGTGTAGCG
>JAUZEY010000296.1 GCA_030838785.1 Actinomycetota bacterium
GCCGCTGGTAGAGCGTGAGGGAGTGGACCTCGTTCCAGATGGCGGCGTCGATCTGGTTGCCGATGTCGATGGCCTTCTGCTCGTCGAACTCGCTGGTCGCCTTGTCGAAGAGGGCGTCGAGCTCGGGCGAGCCCACACGGGCGTAGTTCTGCAGGATCTCGCTGCCCTTGGGCAGGGCGTAGATCGACTTCGCCGAGCTGATGGGGAACGGCGTGCCGATCCAGGCGAAGACGGTCAAGTCGAAGTTCCCGGTGTTGATGTACTTGTCGAAGAAGTCGTCCGACGGCACCGAGTCGATGTTCACCTTGACGTTGATGGCTTTCAGCATGTTGAAGACGAGCTGGGACTCCTGCGCCGAGGATGCCACCTGGGTGGGGATCACGAAGCGGAGGGCCAGTTCCTTGTTGTCCTTCTTGCGGACGTCGCCCTGCACCTTCCAGCCCGCTTCGTCGAGCAGCTTCTTGGCTCCCTCGACGTCGGGCTTCGAGAGCACGCCGGCGTTGTCCCTGTAGCCCTTCTGGTTGGCCATGAAGATGTGGTTCTGCAGCGGCGTGGGGTCCACCCCGAGCGGGCCGAGCAGCGTCTTGGCGATCTGGTCCCGGTTGATGGCCATGCCCAGCGCCTGGCGGACCTTCTGGTCCTTCAGGATCTCGCCCGTCCCGTTGATGGTGATGTGGCGGAACTGGGGCCCGCCGGCCTTGTGGATCTTGACGCCGGGGGCCTCGGTGGCCCGCTTGAGCTTGTTGACGTCGGGCCCGATGTCCATGAAGTCGATCTCGCCGTTGATGAGGGCGTCGATCTGGGCATCGGCCGGGATGGCCCGGAAGATGATCCGGTCGAGCTTGGCCGCGTCACCCCACCACTTGTCGTCGCGCACGATCGCGAGGGTCTTGGCCGTCTCGTCGAGGGTCTCGAACTTGAACGCCCCGGCCGTGACCGGGACCTTGCCCACCCAGCCCTCGTTGAAGACCTTGGGGTCGTTGTTGGTCGACGCCGGGTACAGCGGCGAGAACAGGCCCTTCCAGTCGGCGTAGGGCTCCTTGTAGGTGACGACGACCTCCCGCTCGTCGGCGCCATTGGCCACGCTCTCGATCTTCTCGTAGCCGTTGGCGGAGGAGATCTTGTAGCCGGAGTTGGGGTCGCGATCGGCCTTCCACTGGGCCTCGAAGTCGGCTTCGGTGATCGGGGTGCCGTCGCTCCAGGTCGCCTTGGGGTTCAGCTTGTAGGTGATGACCTGCTTCGGATCCTTGGCCGTGAGCTCGGCCGACTCGGCGTAGTTCTTGTTCACGGCCGGCACCGACGCGGCGTCGAAGGTGAAGATCGACGGCATCAGGGCGTTCATGATGTCGGAGGTGTCCCGGAGGGTGCCGTCGACCTCGTTGTAGTTGAGGTTCGGTGGGATCTGGTCGAGTGGCCAGCGCAGCGTGCCGCCCTTCGGGACCTTCTCCCGGGCGACGGCGTTGATGTCGTAGGCGGTGGACGACGGTCTGCCCTTGCCGGCGCTGGCGCCGTTCTCTTTCCTGCTCCCTCCGCCGCCCCCGCAGGCCGTGAGGACCAGACCGAGGGCGGCCGCCAGGGCCACCAACCTGCTACTCCGGGGCATTCGTTCCTCCTGAGCCGGGCTAAAGAACCGTTTTGACCTCGGCGTAGTGGCAGGCCGCGCCATGGTCGGGGCCCTGGCTGGCCACGGCCGGCTCCTCGTCGATGCAGCGCTGCGCCTTGTCGGGCGCCAGCGTGGCGAAGAGCGGGCAGCGGGTCCGGAACCGGCAGCCCGACGGCGGGTCGGCCGGGCTCGGCAGGTCGCCCTCGAGCACGACCCGGCGCCGTTCCCGCTCCTTGCGGGGGTCGGGCAACGGGATGGCCGACAGCAGCGCCTGGGTGTAGGGATGGGCGGGTGTCTCGAACACCTTGTTGACGTCGCCGATCTCGACGATCCGCCCGAGGTACATCACCGCCACCCGGTTGGCGATGTGGCGGACGACCGACAGGTCGTGGGCCACGAACAGGTAGGAGAGGCTGAGCTTTTCCCGCAGCTGCTCGAGCAGGTTGATCACCCCGGCCCGGATCGACACGTCGAGAGCCGAGACCGGCTCGTCGAGGACGACGAGCTTCGGTTCGAGGGCCAGGGCCCGGGCGATGCAGATCCGCTGCCGTTGGCCGCCGGAGAACTCGGCCGGGTAGCGGCTGGCGTGCTCCGGGCCGAGCCCGACCAGCCGCAGCAGCTCCCGGACCCGGGCGGCCCGCTTCTCCCGGGGCACGCCGTACGTCTTGAGGCCCTCGGCCAGGATGTCGGCCACGGGCAGGCGGGGGTCGAGGGAGGCCATCGGGTCCTGGAAGACCACCGAGAGGTCGCGGCGGATCTCGCGCCGGCCACCCCGGTCGAGGCCGGTCGTCTCCCGCCCCAGCACGGCGACCCGCCCCTCCTGGGGCCTGGCCAGCGTCAGGATCTCGTTGATGGTGGTCGTCTTGCCGCAGCCCGACTCGCCGACGAGGGCCAGCGTCTCGCCCTCCCGGATGTCGAACGTGATGCCGTCCACGGCGTGGACGGTGCCGACCGTCCGGCGGAACACCGCCCCCCGGGTCAGGGGGAAGCGGCGGACGAGGCCTTCGACGTCGAGGACGGCGGTCCGGCTCTCCCGGGGCCGGCGGGCCACCGGCGGCTCGCCGGCCAGCTGGGCCGGGAAGACATCGGTGGCGGTGAGGCCCTGCTCCTCGATCTCCCGGTGGCGGTGGCAGGCGGCCCGGTGGCCGGGATGGAGCCCGGGGCCCGGAGTGTCCCCGGAACGGACCGGGTCGAGATCGGGCTCGAGCTCCAGGCAGACCGACAGCCGCATCGGACAACGGGGGGCGAACGGGCAGCCCGGGGGCAGGTCGACCAGCGACGGCGGGTTCCCGTCGACCGGCGTGAGCGGCTGGCGCTCGGCCCGGTCGAGGCGGGGGAGGGAACCGAGCAGGCCCAGCGTGTAGGGCATCCGGGGCCGGTAGAAGATGTCGTCGACGGTGCCGGTCTCCACCGGGCGGCCGGCGTACATGACCATCACCCGGTCGGCGAAGCCGGCGATCACTCCGAGGTCGTGGGTGATCATCACGATGGCGGCGCCGGTGGCCTCCTGGGCCGTTCCCAGCACCTCGAGGATCTGGGCCTGGACGGTGACGTCGAGGGCGGTGGTCGGCTCGTCGGCGATGATGACGTCGGGGTCGTTGGCGATGGCCATGGCGATCATGACCCGCTGGCGCATCCCGCCCGAGAACTCGTGGGGGAAGGCCCGGGAGCGCTCCTTGGCGTTGGGGATCCCGACGAGCTCGAGCAGCTCCACCGCCTTTCGCTTGGCCTCGTCCTTCCCGACGTCGCGGTGGATGCGCACCGCCTCGGCGATCTGGTCGCCCACGGTGTAGACGGGGGTGAGGGCCGACAGCGGGTCCTGGAAGACCATCGACATGCCCTCGCCCCGCAGCTCGGAGAACTCCCGGTCGCCCAGGCCGAGCAGTTCCTTGCCCTGGAACCGGATGGAGCCGGAGATTCGGGCCGTGGACGGGAGGAGGCCCATGACGGCCAGGGAGGACACGGACTTCCCCGAGCCCGACTCGCCGACGATGCCGAGCACCTCGCCGGGGGAGAGGGCGAAGCTCACGCCCCGCACGGCGGTCACGGTGCCGCTCTCGCTCGGGAACGAGACCGTCAGGCCGCGGACCTCGAGCACCGCCCCCGGGGTGCCGGGGACCACACGGCCGGTCGGCGTCTCGGCCGGGAGGTCGAGCGTCACTTGGTCCGGGTCCGGGCCTTCACGGCGGACGAGTTGGGGTCCAGGGCGTCGCGCAGGCCGTCGCCCATGACGTTGACCGCCAGCACGGCGACGATGAGCAGCCCGCCGGCGAAGAGGAACAGCCAGGGATAGGTGAGGAACGACGGCGTTCCGTCGGCGATCAGTGTGCCGAGCGACACGTCGGGGGGCTGCACGCCGAAGCCGAAGAACGACAGTCCGCTCTCGGCCAGGATCGCCCCGCCGACGTTGAGGGTGGCGTCGATGATGAGGAACGACGACATGTTGGGCAGCAGGTGCCGGAAGATGATCGTCCGCGACGGCACACCCATGAAGCGGGCGGCCTGGATGAACTCCCGCTCCCGCAGCGACAGCGTGAGACCCCGCACGATCCGGGCGGTGATCATCCAAGAGAAGGCGGCCAGCAGCACCACGAACAGGAGCCAGGTCTTGCCCCGGAACTGGGGCGAGAGAATGGCGATGATGAGGAACGACGGCAGCACGAGGAGCAGGTCGACGATCCACATGAGAACCCGGTCGACCCAGCCGCCGAAGTAGCCGGCCGAGGCCCCGACCACGGCCGCCGTGCCGGTGGAGAAGAAGGCCGTCAGCAGCCCGATGACGAGCGACTTCTGGAGCCCCCTCATCGTGCGGGCGAAGACGTCCTGGCCGATCTGGGTCGTGCCGAACCAGTGGTTGCCCGACGGGCCCTGGAGGGCGTTCGAAAGGTCCTGGTCGAGGTACTGCCACCTGGTGAGGTGGGGCCCGGCGAAGGCAACGACGAACAGGGCGATGAGGATGACGCCGCCGGCCACCGCCGACTTCCGTCGCAGGAAGCGGCGCCAGACGAGCCGGCCCCGGCTGATGATCTCGCCGGTCTCGTGATCGGGGTCGAGGACCTCGGCCTCCCTGAGAACCTCCATCGCTATCGGATCCGGACGCGGGGGTCGAGGGCGGCGTAGAGGAGGTCGGCGATCAGGCCGGCGATGAGGATCAGCACCGCCGAGAAGACGATCACCGCCGCCACGACGTTGATGTCGTTCTTGGCGATCGAGTCGATGAACCACTCGCCCATGCCGTGCCAGCCGAAGATCTTCTCGGTGAAGGTGGCGCCGGTCAGCAGGAGCCCGAAGCTGTAGGCGAAGAATGTGGCCATGGGGATGAGCGCGGTCCGCAGCCCGTGCTTGATGAGGGCCGTCCGCCGGCGGAGGCCCTTGGCCTGGGCCGTCCGGAGGAAGTCGCTGCCCATCACGTCGAGGAAGGAGTTGCGCTGGTAGCGGCTGTAGAAGGCCACCTGGCCGAGGACGATGCCGAGGGTCGGCAGGATGAGGTGGGCAATCCGGTCCCGCAGGAGCACGAAGCTGGTGCCGGTGAGCCCCGGGTTCTTCTCCCCGACGTAGTACAGGTGGACGGAGTCGGGCACATGGGCGTTCCAGTACTTGACGGCGCCGAACTTGAGCAGCACGGCGAGCAGGAACACCGGGGTGGACAGGAGCACGAAGGCCCAGGCCGTGGTGAAGTGGTCGGTGAACGAGTACTGCTTGACGGCCCCGATCACGCCCATCGCCACCCCCAGGGCGGCGCCGAACAGGGAGCCGAGCAGCAGGAGCCGGAGGCTGACGCCCATCCGTTGCTTCATCTCGCCCCAGACCGGGCGTTCGTCGAACGTCTTGCCCATGTCGCCCCGGACGAAGTCGCCCGCCCAGCGGGTGAACCGCTTCACCACCGGGGTGTGGTTGTTGAGGTTCAGCTCGTTGAGCTTGGCGTCGATCGACGTCTGGGACGGGCGGGGGTTGCGACCCTCGTAGTTGGCGCGGGCGTTGAGGCTGGTGGCGGCGAGGAAGTAACCCATGGTGGTCGCCAGCGCCACGAGGACGAGGTAGTTGGCGAACCTCCGCAGGAGGAACTTCAGCATCCTATGAAACTACCGGGTTCATCCGCGGTTCAGAGCGCACTCTCATTCCGGGGGGCACCCCCGGAACCCCGGGACACCGATTGTCCGGTCGAAGAAGCTCAGGATGTCGGCGCCCAGCTCGACCGTGCGGCTCACCGAGCGGGCGCCGTGGCCGACGTTCTCCTCCCGCCGGAGCAGGATCGGGGCCCCACCGCCCGGTACCGGCGCCGGAGGCCGGCTGGTGGCCCACTGCAGGGCGGCGCACAGCTTCCGGGCATGGAGCGGGTCGACCCTGGTGTCGTTGTCGAAGACGGTGAAGAGGACGGCGGGGTAGGGCGTGCCGGCCGTCACCCGGTGGTAGGGGGAGTAGGACAGGAGCCAGCCCAGCTCTTCCGGGTCGGCGGCGGTGCCGTACTCGTCGTTCCAGGTGCGGCCGAGGCCGAAGCGCTCGTAGCGGACCATGTCGAGTAGGGGGGCGGAGCAGACGACGGCTCCCATCAGGTCGGGCCGCTGGGTGAGCGTGGCGCCGACGAGGAGGCCGCCGTTGCTGCCGCCGTAGATCCCCAGCCGGTCGGGCGCCGTCCACCCGGCGGCGACGAGGGCCTCGCCGGCGGCGATGAAGTCGTCGAAGCAATGCTGCTTGTTCTGCCGCATCCCGTCCCGGTGCCAGGCCTCGCCCTCCTCCGAGCCGCCCCGGATCGAGGCCACGACCCAGACCCCGCCCCGCTCGACCCAGGCCGCCACCGTGGCCGAGTAGGCCGGCACCTGCGACACCTGGAACCCGCCGTAGCCGTAGAGGACGCTGCGGTGGGGGCCGTTCGACGGGTCGACGCCGGCCCGGTGGACGACGAACATCCGGACCTCGGTCCCGTCCGCCGAGCGGTAGGTGACCTGCTCGGTGTGGATCTCGGGCAGGTCGGGTGACCCCGGGGCGCTGGCCCAGAGCGTCGGATTGGCGAAGCTGCGTTCATTTCGGACGGACGGATGTCCGGAATGAACGCCGGATGGCACCGTCTCCCGGTGATGCCACACCTGGGGAGGCGTCGTGAAATCCGCGTACCCGATCCACACGTCGCCGCCCCCTTCGGGCCGGCTCGTCACCGACGCCACGCCGAGGCCGGGCAGAAGGATCTCGCCGGCCTCGCCGCCCGTCCGCAGGTCGTGGACGGTGACCCGGCTGACGCCGTGGAGGGCCCGGACGGCGACGACGGCGTCGTCGGTCAGGGTCCA
>JAUZEY010000603.1 GCA_030838785.1 Actinomycetota bacterium
AGCGCATGGCCAGTACGGCCGAGGCGGCCGGCATCCCCATCGAGCTGACCGAACCGGCCGGCGACATTCTCGTGGCCTGCGACCGGCGCCAGGTCACGAGCGCCCTCTTCAACCTGCTTGATAACGCTGTGAAGTATTCCGAAGAAGGTGGCAAGGTCGAGTTCTCGGCCCAGGTCGAGGGGTTCTCGGTCGCCATCTCCGTCCGGGACCACGGCATCGGGATCCCCACCCGCGACCTGGAACGCATCTTCGAGCGCTTCTACCGCGTCGACCGAACCCGGAGCCGCGCCACCGGCGGCACCGGCCTCGGGCTGGCCATCGTCCGACACGTCGCCCAAGCCCACCAGGGCGAGGTCTCCGTGGAGTCGGAGGAGAGCAACGGCTCCACGTTCACCCTCAAGCTGCCGCTGGCTGCCGCCAGCCGCACCGTACGACGGACCCGCCCCGGGCGAACGCCCGGCAGCCCAGAAGGAAGGTCTGCAACCGATGGCTGACCCGCCCACGATTCTCGTCGTCGACGACGAGCAGAGCTACCGAGATGCCTTGGCCGTCTCACTGCGGCGTGAGGGATTCCTCGTACAGGTGGCAGCCGACGGCCTCGAGGCCATCGACCGGTTCGAGACGTTCCGTCCTGCCCTCGTCCTGCTCGACGTCATGCTGCCCCGCATGTCGGGCATCGACGTCTGCCGGGAGCTCCGGGCCAAGTCGCGGGTGCCGATCATCATGCTGACGGCCCGCGACGCCGAGATCGACACCGTCGTCGGCCTCGAGGTCGGCGCCGACGACTACGTGACCAAGCCATTCCGCCTCAGAGAGCTTGTGGCCCGGATCCGGGCCGCGCTGCGGCGGGCCCCGGGCGAGGAGGAGGACTCCAACGCCGAGGTCGTCGAGGTGGCCGACGTCCGCCTCGACCCGATCCGCCACGAGGTGGCGGTGCGGGGTGAGCCCGTCCAGCTGGCCCTCAAGGAGTTCGACCTCCTCGAGCTCCTGCTGGTCAACGCCGGCCGGGTTCTCACCCGCGACACGCTGATGGACAGGGTGTGGGGCCCGAGCTACGTGGGCGATACGAAGACCCTCGACGTCCACATCAAGCGGCTCCGGGCCAAGATCGAGGAGAACCCCTCGGCCCCGACCCGGATCACCACCATCCGGGGCCTCGGCTACCGCTACGAGAAGCCGAAGGTCTAAATGGCGAAGGACGAAATCAGTACCCCTTGCTGGTAGACCGTCGCGGTCACGAAGCCTGCGTTTCGGATCACCCTGCGGACGGGAGCATCGTCCGGCCCGCTCTCGTTGACGAACCTCCGGATCCCCGCCCGGGCGGCGTCGACGGCGATCTCCCGTAACAGGGTGGCCGCCTGCGTCTCGGCGGCGAAGTCGTGGAGCACCAGGGACACTTCGGCCCGCTGAGGATCGGGAAGGCGGTTCCATCCGCCGACGGCGACGACACGCCCGTCGACCGTGGCGGCGAAAGCCCGTTCCGGCCCGGGGGCGAGCGTACGGATCAATGTGTCGGTCATGGCTTCGACGGTACGGCTGTCCGATGACGACGAAAGGACAGGCGCGAGACCGTTCGATGTGCGCTGTCTGACGGAAGCGCGAAAACCAGTCAGCGGAGCGGAACGGCGAAGCGCTTGGTGACCACCCGGGCCATGACGGTGAGCAGCACCACGAGGACGATCAGCGTCAGCGCCGCCCCCCAGGCGCGGTCCTGGGCGCCAGCGAAGGACTGCTGGGCGTTGCGGAAGATCTGGGTCGACAGGGCCGTGTTGGCGCCGGAGAAGACGTGCTGGTTGACCTTGCGGGCGGCCCCGATCGTGAACAGCAGCGGCGCCGTCTCGCCCGCTGCCCGGGCCACGGCCAGAAGGGCACCGCTGGTGATGCCGGAGATGGCGGCGGGCAGCACGACGGTCATGATCGTCCGGGCCCGGCTGGCGCCGAGCGCCAGGCTGGCCTCCCGCAGCCCGTCCGGCACCAGACGGAGGATCTCCTCGGTGGAGCGGATGACGATCGGCAGCATGAGGCAGGCCAGCGCCAGCGCGCCGGCGAAGCCCGACAGCCCGAACCGGAGCACCCAGACGGTGTAGATGAACAGGCCCATCACGATCGACGGGACGCCGGTCATCACATCGGACATCGTCCGGATCACGGTGGCGAGGCGGTTCTTCTTCCCGTACTCGTTCAGGTAGACGGCGGCCAGGATGCCGAGTGGTACGGCCATGAGCGTGGCCGTGCCGGTGATGAGGAGCGTGCCGACGATGGCCGGGCCCATCCCGGGGCCGACGCTGCGGGTCAGGATCGGGATGTCCTTGGTCAGGAAGTCGACGCTGATGACGCCGCCGCCCTTCTTCAGGACGTAGAACATGATGGCGATCAGCGGGATGGCGGCGACCACCACACTGGCGAACACCAGACCGGTGAAGGCGGTGTTCACCAGTCTCCGCCGGGAGAGGTGCCGGCCGTCGTCCGGCGTGCGAGGGTCGAAGACGGTGTCGGGTGCTGTGCTGCCGGGGGACACCCCCGGACCCCCGGGGGTCACCGCTTGCCTCCGGCCAGGCGACGGTCGGCCCGGCTGGTCACCCTTCGGGCCACCAGGTTCACGATCACGGTCATGAGGAACAGGACGACGCCGAGGCCGATGAGGGCCGCCCGGTGCGTCCCGGTGGCTTCGCCGAACTGGTTGGCGACCACCGCCGCCATGGCGTCGCCGGGCTCGAACAGCTGCGCCCGGATCGCCGGCGCGGAACCGATCACGAGGGCGACGGCGATGGTCTCCCCCATGGCCCGTCCGAGGCCGAGCATGACGGCCCCCACGAGACCCGTCCGGCTGTAGGGCAGGACGGCACCCCGGATCATCTCGAACCGGGTGGCGCCGAGGCCCAGCGCCGCTTCCTTCTGGTCCCGGGGAACGGTGTTGAACACCTCCCGGCTGATCGACGTCACGATGGGCGTGATCATGACGGCGAGGATGATGCCGGCGGTCATGAAGCTCTTCTGGCTGGAGCCGTGAACCACGGTGCCGAGTAGGGGAATCCCGTCGAATGCGCTACTGGCGCGCTCGTAGAGCTTGGCGATCTCCGGGCCGAAGACGAGGATGCCCCACAGCCCGTAGACGACGGACGGGATGGCCGCCAGCAGGTCGATGAGGTACACCACCGGCGTCCGCAGTCGGGCCGGGGCCAGTTCGGAGATGAACAGGGCGAGGCCGATGCTGACCGGCACGGCGATCACCAGGGCGACGGCCGAGACGACCAGCGTGCCGTAGATGAAGGCCAGGGCGCCGAAGTGGCCGCCGGCCGGATCCCACGTGCTCGAGGTCAGGAAGCGAAGGCCCTCCTGCCGGAAGGCCGGCATCGCCTCGTTGCTGGTGGAGACGAGGATGAGACCGAGCACGACGAGGACCAGGAGGCCCGAGGCCAGGCACAGCCCGCGGAACGTCCGGTCGGCCAGGCGGGATCCGCCCTGGAGCGGACCTTTCGCTCCTGGTACGGGGACGACCTCCGGGGGCCTCGTCGTGCTCGGTGGCGCGATCAAGCCGGGATAACCAACTTGTCGACCTGGGCCAGCCCCTTCTCCTTCAAGGAGTCGGGCAGCTTGGCGTAGTTGATGTCGGTGGCCATGGCCTGGCCGTCGTTGTAGATGTACTGCAGGAAGGCCTTGAGGGCGGCGCCCTTCACCTTGTCGGTCTGAGTGGTGTAGGCCAGGATCCACGTCGGAGCGGTGATCGGGTAGGCGGTGTCACCGTCGGCCCACAGCGGGTTGTAGGTGAGGTCGGGGTTCACCGTGATGCCGGCCAGGGCGGCGCTGGCGCCGTCGAGCGTGGCGTCGACGAACTTGCCCGCCTTGTTCTTCACCTTGGCGAACTTGAGGCTCGCCGCCTTGGCGTCGGAGAAGTCCACGTAGCCGACGGCGCCGTTGGTGCCTTTGACGATCTGGACGACGCCGTTGTTGCCGTTGCCACCCTGGGTGTCGGTCGGCCAGTTGACCGTCGACCCGGCGTCGAGCGTGAACGCCGTGGGCGCGGCGGCCTTCAGGAACTTGGTGAAGTTCTCGGTGGTCCCGGAGCCGTCAGACCGGTGGGCGACGGTGATGGCGGTCGCCGGCAGCTTGGCACCGGGGTTGTCGGCGGCGATGGCCTTGTCGTTCCACGTCTTGATCTGGCGCAGGAAGATCTTGGCGATCGTGTCCGGCGACAGCTGCAGGCTGTCGACGCCGGTGAGGTTGAACGAGACCGTGATCGGTGCCGCCACCGTCGGGAAGTAGAGGAACGGGCCCTTGAACTTCGTAACATCCTCCGGCTTCACCAGCCCGTCGGAACCCACCCAGTCCATGATGCCGGTCTGGAGGTCGGTCCGGCCCTTGCCCGAGCCGCCGCCGCCGTAGTTGATCGTCACGGCGGGGTTCTTCTCGGAGAACTTGGCGATCACCTGCTCGTAGAAGGGCTGCGGGAACGTCGCTCCCGACGCGTTGAGCGTCGTGGCCGCCAGCTTCGTGGCGCCGGAGGACGTCCCGTTCGTGCTGCCGTTGCTCTTGGAAGAGGAGTCGGTGCTGGACTTGCCGCAGGCGGCCAGCAGGCCGACGAGCGAGAAGACGAGGAGGAACAGAACGGGTGTGCGCTTTCGGGTCATGAACCGGAAGGTACGGAACACCGGTGAAAACGGCTCCCCTGTCAAGCGGGGCCGCGCTGAACGCATAGTTAAGTCATTCTGAACAAAGACGGGTCGTCGTCCGAATGGAACCTTTTGGTGCAATTGCACCGGGGGTGTACAGCAGGGCAACAACCGTAAACGGTAAGGACACGCTTCCCGACCGGTTCAGGCGGCCGACATGTGGCGTTGGTGGCGGCGTCACCCTCGTTCTGCACAATCGGTGCGAACCCGAAACGAGGTGGATCCCGCCCGTGAAGACGATCCGCAATCGGAACGGCGAGGCCGGCGACGCCGAGGTGGTCCTGGACACAGCCTGCCCGGCGCCCGAGACGGAGCGGTCCCATGTCCGGCTGGTGGCCGGTGATCCGCCCATGCTACGGCTGGAGATCAACCTCTACAGCTGGGAGCGCGGCGATACCGAGATCGAGGTCGTCCTGCCCCATGGCGGCGAGCTGTCCGACCTCCTCCACTGGGCCCTGCCCGAGCAGCGCCTCGTCATCTGCGGCAATCTCCGGGCCCGGATCCACGAGGAGTTGGCCGAAGTGTTCACCGTGCTGCAGGACCCGACTGGCTGAGAAGCCTCGGCGCGCCCTCCCGGTTACCGAGACGTTTCTCTCCGTTCACGAAACGGACAGCTACCGGGACGTAACGTGGCGGGGATGTCTCTGGAGTCGCCGGTTGCATCTCGTGTTGCGCCTCCTCGGGTCATGACCCCGAGCGAGGGGCGCGCCGGCTACCTCGACGAACACGCCGGCAGCCTCGACAGCGTCGGACGGAGCCTGGCGCTGGCGGAGGACGACGACGTCGATCTCCTGGAGCGCGTGCGGATCCTGGCCGACGTCGGACGGTCCGTGGACGAGTTCTTCCAGCTGACCGGGGCGCACGTCGACACCGTGCGCCTACGGGTGCACCGCCTGCTGGTGCGCCAGGGCCACGCCCTGGAACGGCTGCGGCCCCCGATGGCCGAGCGCGGGGTCGAGCTCTGCTGGTGGGGCGAGTTGAGCGACGACGACCGGCAGGTGGTGTCAGCCCTCTTCCAGGATCGGCTCCGGCCCGTGCTCGTTCCCCTCGTCACGGAGCCCGGCACGCCGCTGCCGCCGGCGGCCAACCTCTCGATCAACGTGGCGGTGGCGGTTCGCGACAGCGGAGGTCAACGCCGTTTCGGGTGGGTCGAACTCCCGCCCGTCGTCCCCCGGTTCGTGCGGGTCCGGGCCCGCCCGGGCGGAAACGGCGTCCGGGTGGTCCCGGTGGAGCAGGTCGTCCGGGCGCACCTCGCGGCGTTGTTCCCCGGCGAGCTCATCGAAGGTTCGGCGATCTTCCGGGTGACGCGCCAGGCCGGCATCGTGGCCAACCCCGAGGTCGACGACATGCTGACCTCGGTCGAGCGCCAACTGCGGCTCGAGCGCCATGGGAGAGCCGTGCGGCTCGAGGTCGAGCCCCACATCCCCGATGACCTGCTCGAGCGGCTGATGGGGGAACTCGACCTGGCGCGGACGGAGGTCTATCCCGTCGACGGGTTGATGGGCATGGCCGACCTGGCGGCGCTCCCCCTCCCCGACGGCCCGGCCGACGTCGGTCGGCCGCCCGTCGCTCCGGCCCGCTCGCGGTCGCGAGCCTCCGGCGCGCCCGACGTGTTCCAGACCCTCGACCGGGGCGCCATGCTCGTCCACTTCCCCTACGAGTCGTACACCGATTCGGTGGTCGCGCTGCTGGAGCGGGCGTCGGCCGACCCGGCCCTGCTGGCCATCAAGCAGACCCTCTACCGGGCGTCACCCGACGGGCCGACCGTGCGGGCGCTGGTCCGGGCGGCGGAACGGGGCGCGCATGTCGTCGCCGTCGTGGAGTTGGCCGCCCGGCTCGACGAGCGCAACAGCGTGGCCTGCGCCCGGGCGCTGGACCGGGCCGGCGGCCACGTGGTCTACGGCCTCGTGGGGCTGCGCACCCACTGCCCGGTCACCCTCGTGATCCGCGACGGCGGCGACCACGTGTCCCGCTACGGCGTGGTGGGGACGGGCCTGCAGCACCCGACCCGCCGTCCCGAAGGGATGTCGCTCCTGTCGGCCGACTCCGACATCACCGCCGACATGACCGACCTCTTCAACTACCTGACCGGCTACAGCCGGCCGGCCCGGTTCCGGAAGCTCCTGGTGGGGCCGGGCCACCTCCGGTCCCGCCTCCTCGACCTCATCCGGCGGGAGACGGCGGCCGGCCCGGCGGGACGCATCGCCCTCAAGGTCTACCGGATGGTCGACCGGGAGGTCATCGACGCCCTCTACCGGGCGGCGCAACGGGGAGTGGCGATCGACCTCGTCGTGTCCGGCGCCTGCGCCCTGCGCCCCGGCGTGCCGGGGCTGTCGGACGGGATCCGGGTCGTCGCCCCGCTGGGGCGCCACTTCGAGTCGTCGCGGCTGTTCGTCTTCGGAGCCGGGGACTCGGCCTCGTGGTTCCTGTCCTCCGGCGACCTCGCTCTGGGCCAGCTCGACCGGCAGATCGACGTCGCCGTCCCCGTCGAAGACCCCGGGCACCGGGCCCGGCTGGAGGCGACGCTCGACGTCCTCCTGCGGCTGCCGGCCTGGGAGATGGACGCCGACGGGTCCTGGCACCGCCGGGGCCCCGGCGCCGAGGACGCCCTTCGCCGGTTGGTCCACTCGGCCGGGGGCCAGAACGGCGGGGGAGATAGCCTCCGCTGATGAAGATCGAGCGGGAGGTCAAGCTGGCGGCCTGGGGGGGCTTCGCCCTCCCGACCCTCGACGACGTCCTGCCCGAGATGGGCGTCGAGCCGCTCCCGATGAAGAAGCTCGACGCCACCTATTACGACACCAGGGATCTCCGCCTGGCCCGGGCCGGGGTCAGTCTCCGCCACCGGCTCGGCGACGACCCGCCGTGGACGGT
>JAUZEY010000604.1 GCA_030838785.1 Actinomycetota bacterium
GCAGACCAGGAACAGCGCCCCGAACGGGATGCTGCGGAGGCGAGGCCGGGCCAGCTCCTCGGCCTCGGCGGCGATGCGGTCCCGCTCGGCGTCGAGGGAGCCGTGCCAGCGCCGCACCTCTCCCTCCAGGCCGGGCTGGCCCCGCAGCCACTCGGACCGCTCGATGAGGTCGCCGAGCTCGGGCAGCGGCGGAGGCGGGGTGGTCATCGTGACGGCCGCTCCGTTCGTCATTGCGTCAGGGCCCGGAGCTCGCCGATGAAGGCCAGCTGCTCGGGGGTCGGGGCCAGCATCGCACCGCCCGACTGCTGCAGCTCCATCAATCTCGTGAAGTCGCCTTCGACCCGGATCTCCCCGGTCATGAAGGCCGTGATCGCCACCTCCGGGTCGAGGTCGACCAGCATCGCCCGGGCCACCCGGTGGGGAACGGTCACCATCGTCGGCGCCCCGTCCACCAACCCCCGGTCGAACCGGCCCTCGGCGAAGTGGAGGGACCGATCGCCGTCGGGGCCGCCCGTCACCACCATGTTGACCGCGATCTCGGCCACCTCCTCAGGGGCGGCGGGTGCCGTGTCCCGCAACGATTCCACGGCTTCGAACCAGGCGTCGGACAGGAACGGGTAAGTCATCGAGCGCTCTCCTCGGTCTCGTTGCTTCGGTCGGCCGGCCGCCTTCCAGAGGCACATTCGCGAACTCCTTGCCCATTTCAGATACCTAGGGTATATGTATACCGTGCGTCAACCGAGTAGGGCCATGGCCCGGGCGGCGGCGGTTCTGAGCCTGGGTTGCGCAGTCCTTGTCTTCGGGTCTCGGCCGGCCCCGGCCGAGTCTCCGTTCGTGCCCGGGAGCGGCGATGCCGTGGCCAACGTCGGGCGGGTGGTGGCCCGGGCCTCGGGCCTGCCGCTGGCCACGACGTTCGGCGGCACGCTGGCCCACTACCAGGGCATCACGGCCCGGGGGGAGTCGGCGGCCCTCGATCTCGGCGTCCTCGGCGTGATGCTGACCACGCCGCTGGGCTGCGGCCGGGCCCTCCTGACGCCCGACCAGCTACCGAAGCGGACCGTGGCCGACTCCCACGCCGGTGCGGCGTCGGCGTCGAAGGACCTGGCCGGGAACGGGCCCGTCGGCGCCGGCCGCGAAGAGGCGTCCGCCCGCCCCGGGGCCAAGGGCGAGGCGGCCTACACGGCGGCGGCGCTGGGGCTCGGTGAGCTGCTGGCGGCGGGCGAGGGGAGAAGTTCCGGTGCCGCAGAACTCGTAGACGGGAAGGAGCGGCGGGCATCGGCCCAGGTCCGCTTCGGCAACATCGACATCGCCGGAGGGCTCGTCTCGTTGCGAGGAGTTCGCTGGGCCGCCGAGCAGCGGACGGGCGCCGGCGGGCTCGTCCTCGGCGCCGGAGGCACGTTCGGTATCGACACCATCGTCGTGGCCGGCCTCCCGCTCCCGACCGACACCCCGCTGCAGCTGGCGGCGGCGTTCGGCGCCGCCAACCAGGTCATCGCCCCCTACGGGTTGCGCCTCGAGCCGCCGCAGGTGACGAAGGCGCCGGCCGACCGGGAGGTGCGGGTGACCCCCCTCAAACTGGTCGTCGGCGACGGCACGGCCGCCCGGCCCCTGCTCGGCCCGCTCATGAGCGCGGCCCAGCCGGCCCGGGAGGCGCTGCTCGACGCCCTGAAGGGCGGCGGTGGCGACGGTTGCAATCTGGGCACCGCCGGGGGGTTCGCCCTCACGTTCGTCGACGTCGTGGCCGCGGCCATGGAGGGCGCGGGCGGGATCGACCTCGAACTCGGCGGTGTCCTCGCCACCACCGAAGGGGTCGACTACGGCGATCCCTTCGGCCTGATCCCGCCGGGGCTGCCCACGGTCGCTCCGGTGGCGGCACCGGCTGTGCGGGCTCGCCCGCCGGTTCCGGCCGCGACCTACGAGGAGCGGCCGGAACCGTGGCCGGCGTCGGATGCCGAATCGCAGCCCGCGCCAGCGGCGGCTCCGGCTCCGGTCGAAGTGGCGGCCCCGGCGGCTGCGCCCGCCCGCGGGCAGGTTGCCGTCCTGCCGGCCACCCGAAGATGCGAGAGCACCAACCGGGGACGGGTGGCCGGCTGTTCGAGGGGCGCGCCGCTGCCCGCCAGCGCCGCCGCCCTGGCCGCCGCGCTGTTCCTGTTCGGCGGTGACTGGTGGCGCACCCGCCGCCGCTCGACGGAAGGAGCACAGCCATGAGCCGCGACTCCCGAGGAACCCTGCCCGGCGCCGAGCACACGATGTTCTGGGGCTACGGCCCGTTCGTGGCCCTCGTGGCGGTGGTCCTCGCCATGGCTCTCCTGGCCCCGACCATCGCCCCCGAACGCGATGTCACCACGCGCCCTCAGCCGAGACCGGCCGCCGCGGATCAGCGTTCGTCCGCTCGGGACGGGTGCTGCCGATGAGCGTTCGCCGGCTGCATCAGCTGCGGGGTTACGTGCCGGTGGTCGCCCTCGCCACCGCCTTCGTCGCCGTCAGCGCGCTGACGGTTCCGGCCCATCGCTTGCAACTGACCGTCGGGGTCGACGCCGGCGGGGCGGGCGCGACCGGCGAAGCGGCGGCTCCGGTCGCCACCGGGGCGGCGGCGTCAGGTGCGGCGGCGGGCGGCGCTGTGGGCAATGCCGTGGGGCCGGCCACGACCCGGCCCAGCGGACCCACGGCGCCGCGCCGGGTGACGCGTCCCGGCCACGCTGGTTTGGCGGGCAGCGACGAGGTGGCGGGCGAGCCGCTCGGGGC
>JAUZEY010000004.1 GCA_030838785.1 Actinomycetota bacterium
CCGCCCACGACGCCCTCCGCCGGGAAGGCCACCCCGACCTCCGGCTCGTGATCGCCGGACCGCCCGGATGGGGCGAGACCCCGGCGCTGGACGGGCCGGGGGTCATGGCCCCGGGCCGGATCGACGACGTGACCCTCGACGCCCTGTACCGGGGCGCCGCCGTGCTGGCCATGCCGTCCCGCTCCGAGGGGTTCGGCCTGCCCGCCCTGGAGGCCATGGCCCGGGGCTGCCCGGTGGTGGCGTCCGACGCCGGCGCCCTGCGCGAGGTCGTCGGCGACGCCGGACTCCTCGTCCCCCCGGGCGACCCCGCCGCCCTCGCCGCCGCCCTCCACCGCGTGCTGTCCGACGAGTCCTTGGCCGCCTCGCTCGGCGCCGCCGGACACCAGCGGGCCGCCACCTTCACCTGGTCCGCCTGCACCGCCGCCCACGTCGCCGCCTACCACGCCGCGCTCGGCCTCCCCGCCCCGCCGCCCGTCCCGGGCGCCACCGGTGGGCCCGTGGCACCCTCCTAGACTCGGCCGCGGTGCGCCTCCTGCTCGATGTCTCCGCCGTTCCCGCCCGCCCGGCCGGGGCCGGGGTGTACACGTGCCGGCTGGCGGCGGCCCTGGACCGGCTCGGTGAATGCGACCTCCACCTCCTCGTCCGGCGGGGCGACACCGACCGGTGGCGCCAGCTGGCCCCGGGCGCCACGGTGCACGCCGTCGTGCCGCCCGCCCGTCCGGCCCGGCTGGCCTGGGAGCAGGTGCGGGCCCCGGCGCTGGCCGCCCGTCTCGGGATCGACGTGTGGCACGGCCCCCACTACACCGTCCCCCTCCGGCTACGGGTGCCGGCGGTGACGACCATCCACGACCTCACGTTCTTCGAGCACCCGGAGTGGCACGAGCGGTCGAAGGTCGTCTTCTTCCGGAAGATGATCCCGAGAAGCACCGCCCGGGCGGCGGCCGTGGTGGCCGTGAGCGGCGCCACCGCCCAGGCCATCGAGGAGATCCTCGAACCGATGGCGCCCGTCATCACCATCGCCCACGGCGTCGACCACGACCGCTTCCGCCCCGCCCCGCCGGGCGAGCCCGGCGACCTGGCGGCGCTTGACCAGCTCGGGGTCCGGCCGCCGTATGTGGCCTTCGTCGGCACCATCGAGCCCCGCAAGGCGGTGCCCACCCTGGTCGAGGCGTTCTCCCGCCTGGCCGGCGATCATCCCGGCCTGCGGCTGGTGCTGGCCGGGGCGGACGGGTGGGGCACCGAGGACGCCCGGGCCGCCGTCGCCGCCAGCGGGGTCGCGACCCGGATCGTGCGGGTCCGCTGGGTGCCCGACGAGGCGCTGCCCGCCCTCCTGCGCCAGGCGGCGGCCGTGGCCTACCCCAGCCACGAGGAAGGCTTCGGCCTTCCGGCGCTCGAGGCCCTGGCCTGTGGTGCGCCGCTGGTCACGTCGGCCGGGTCGCCCATGGCCGAGATCGCCGGCCCGGCGGCCCTGCTCGTCCCGCCCGGCAACGCCGGAGCGCTGGCCTGGGCCCTCAACCGGATCCTGACCGACCCGGAACTGGCCGGCCGTTTCCGCCGGAAGGGGCCCGAGTCGGCCGCCCCCTACACCTGGGAGGCCTCCGCCCGCCTCCACCTCGACGCCTACCGCCTCGCCATCAAAGTCGCCGAGGAACGCCAGTGAGTACGGCGCCCGTGTCTTCCGCCCACCGCCCGCGGCGCGCTGTCCGCCTCGTCGAGGTGACCGGGGTGCGGCTATGAAGGCGCTCGTGACAGGGGCCGGCGGGTTCGCCGGGCAGGCCCTCGTCGGGCACCTCGAGGAGGCGGGCGACGAGGTCGTCGGCCTCGATCGGGCGGCCGGTCCCGACATCACCGACGCCGCCGCCGTGCGGGACGTCGTGGCCCGCCACCGGCCCGACGCCGTCTACCACCTGGCCGCCGTCACGCACATCGGCGCCTCGTGGGACGCCCCGCTCGAGGTCTTCCGCATCAACGCCGAAGGGACCTTCAACGTCCTGTCGGCCTGCGCCGCGGCCGGCGTCGACCGGGTGCTGGTGGTGGGGAGCGCCGACGAGTACGGCGCCGTCCGGCCCGAGGACCTCCCCCTGTCGGAGGACGCCCCACTCCGCCCGCTCACCCCCTACGGCGCCAGCAAGGTGTCGGCCGACTACCTCGCCCTCCAGGCCTTCCTCGGCGGAGGGCTCCCCGTCATCCGGGTACGGGCCTTCAACCACACCGGGCCCACCCAGTCGGAGCGGTTCATGATCCCCGGCCTGGCCCGGCGGATCGCCGCCGCCGAACGGGAGAACCGCAAGGAGATCGCCATCGGCTCGCTGGATCCGGTGCGCGACTTCACCAATGTGGCCGACGTCGTCGCCGCCTACCGGCTCCTCATCGAGCGGGGCGAGCCGGGTGAGGTCTACAACGTGTGCTCCGGGGTCGGCCACAGCGTCGCCGAGGTGGCCGAGCACCTCCTCGGCCTCGCCCGCCACGCCATCGAGCTCGTCCCCGACCCGGCTTTGGTGCGCCCCGTCGAGGTCCCCCGCCTGGTGGGCGACAACCGCCGCCTCCGGGAGGCCACCGGCTGGGAACCGACCATCCCCTTCGACGAGACGCTGGCCTCGATCCTGGAGCGCTGGCGGGTCGAGGTCCCCGACCGATGACCGTGGTGGCCAACGGCCGGCCGGTGGAGCTGCCCGAGGGCGCCACGCTGGCCGTCCTCCTCGACGTCCTCGACGTCCCGGCCCGGGCCGTGGCGGCGATGGAGCACAACGGCGAGCCCGTCCCCCGATCCGACCATGCCGCCCGCGCCCTCTCCGACGGCGACCGGGTGGAGCTGGTCCGGGCCGTGGCCGGAGGATGACCGCGGCGGGCGAGGCCCGGCGGGCGGCGCTCAGCGCGGCCCGGCTCTACCTCTGCACCGCCGACCGGGCCGATCTGGCGGAGTTCGTGGCCGCCGTGTGCGGCGCGGGGGTCGACATCGTGCAGCTGCGGGACAAGCACCTCGACGACCGGGCGCTCCTCGCCCGGGCCGAGGTGGCCCGGGACGCCGCCCACGCCGCCGGGGCCCTGTTCGTGCTCAACGACCGGCCCGACCTGGCCGTCGCCTGCGAGGCCGACGGCGTCCACGTCGGCCAGGAC
Source organism: Actinomycetota bacterium (assembly GCA_030838785.1). Lineage (GTDB taxonomy): Bacteria > Actinomycetota > Acidimicrobiia > IMCC26256 > BP-133 > BP-133. Next base: position 3,118 of record JAUZEY010000004.1, read on the forward strand.
GACGTCCCCGCCGCTGTCGCCCGGCGCATCGTCGGACCCGACGCGATCGTCGGCCTGTCCACCCACGCCCCGGAGGAGCTGGCCGCCGCGGCGGCGGAGCCGGTCGACTACGTGAGCGCCGGCCCGGTCGAGCCCACCCCGACGAAGCCCGGTCGCCCCGGCACCGGCCTCGACTACATCCGCCTGGCCGCCGAGCGGTCGCCGCACCCC
>JAUZEY010000035.1 GCA_030838785.1 Actinomycetota bacterium
AGATCCGGGCCTCGGCGCCCGCCGTCGTCCCCACGCTGGCCCGCAAAGCCGGTCTGGCCTACGACGACGGCGGCAGTCCCGGCCCCGGGTTCGGCGGCGCGCCGCCGGCCCGAACCGGCGGGCCCGACGGCGGCGACAGCGGCGACGGCGGACGGGGGGGACGGAAAGGCCCGCCGACAGTCGTGCCCCTCGTCAGCTACGCCGAGCTGAGGGGCCCCGACGGAACCGTCCTCACCAACCTCGCCGGTTCGAGCACGGCCTCCGTCCCGAAACTCGACGACACCCTGAAGGTCACCACCGGCTCCGGCCGCATCTGGACCACCGGCTCGGCCAGCGGTTCCGGCCAATGGCGGGTCTACGCCGGCCCCGCCGACCACCTCGGCGGCGACACGGTCGTGGTCGCCGTCCCCGAGACGGAAGTCACGTCCGCCCTGCGCAAGCTCGTGCTCATCGAGGGATCGGCCGGCGCCGGGCTGCTGGCCCTGCTGGCCACCGGAGCGTGGTTCCTCCTCCGACGGGGGCTGCACCCGCTGGAGCAGATGGCGACGTCGGCCCGCTCCATCACCGCCGGAAAGCTCTCGGAACGGGTCAGCCCCAGCGAGGGCCGCACAGAGGTCGGCCAGCTCGGCCTGGCCCTCAACACCATGCTCGGCGAGATCGAGTCGGCCTTCGCCGAGCGCGACCGCACCGAGCACCGGCTCCGCCAGTTCCTGGCCGACGCCTCCCACGAGCTCCGCACCCCGCACACCTCGATCCAGGGCTTCGCCGAACTGTTCCGGCTCGGCGCCGGCGCGGCGGCCGCCGACCGGCCCGCCGGAGCGCCCGACGTCGACCTCGGGGTCATCATGCGCCGCAGCGAGGAGGAGTCGGCCCGCATGAAGACCCTGGTGGAGGACCTGGTGCTCCTGGCCCGGCTGGACCAGACCCGGCCCATCGAGCGGGTCCCCGTCGACCTCGCCGTCCTGGCCGCCGACGCCTGCAGCGACGCCGTGGCCGCCGCTCCCGACCGGCCCGTCGCCCTCGACGCCCCCGAACCGGTGGTGATCCTCGGCGACCGCGACCACCTGCGCCAGGCGATGGCCAACCTCGTCACCAACGCCCTGCACCACACCCCGCCCGGGACCCCGATCGAGGTCAGCGCCCGCGTCGCCGGGGGCGCCGCCACGGTGGCGGTGCGCGACCACGGTGGCGGGCTCGACGACGAGGCTCTGGGCCATGTGTTCGACCGGTTCTGGCAGGCCGACAGCGCCCGCGTCGGCACCGGCGCCGGGCTCGGCCTGGCCATCGTGGCCGGGATCGCCGCCGAGCACGGCGGCGCGGCGGCGGTGGCCAACGCCCCCGGCGGCGGCGCCCTGTTCACGCTGCGACTTCCGCTCCGGGCGGTTCCGGAGGCTCGGACCATACGGGGCGATTCCCCCGCGGGTTGAGGTTTCCTTACGAACCGGCTTCAGCCTGTTCGTACGGGTGCCGATGGACCAGAAGGGGTCGGAAACCGCGCTGCCGCCGGCGGCGGCCCGAACCCCACGGCAGCACGCCGCTGCCGGAACGACCCGATCTTCGGAGGATCCGTGCACCAGTCCACCCTGCGCCGCGGCCTCGCCGCGCTCGCTCCCCTCCTCACCGTCGCCACCCTGGCCGCCCCGGCCCGCGCCGCCACCTACCGGGCGGACGCCGCCAGCAGCATCACCGACGCCCGGGGCGACGTCACCACCGACGACGACCCCGCCCAGCCCCTGAACGAGGCCCGGGCCGACGTCACCGCCGCCTCGGCCGACTACCGCCCCGGCGAGATCGCCTTCACCCTCAACGTGGCCCAGCCCACCGACCCCCGCACCGACCCGAACTGGAAAGACGGCGCCTCCTTCGCCCTCTGGGGCCTCGACACCAGCGGTGACAAGAACGCCGACTACCTCGTCTCCCTGGTCACCGTGCAGGGCGTCCTGATATCGGGCGTCGTCGGGGCTTCCGACCCGAATACCGTCCTGTGCTTCGGCTCCGGCAGCTTCGACGGCACCACCTACGGCGCCGTGATCGCCTCCAGCTGCGTGGGCAACCCGGCCCAGTTCAACTGGGGCGGCGGGATGGTGTACGCCCCCAATCCCGGCAAGATCAACGCCGTGTTGGCCGTCGACGGCGCGCCGGACGGCGACGCCATGGCCGGCCCGGTCACCGCCCCCGGGGCGATCGACCCCGCCGCCGGCGGCTACTGGCTGGTCGGCCGGGATGGCGGCGTCTTCAGCTTCAACTCGCCGTTCTCCGGTTCCACCGGGGCCGTCAAGCTCAACCAGCCGATCGTCGGCGTGGCGGCCGACCCCGACCACAAGGGCTACTGGTTCGTGGCCTCCGACGGTGGTGTCTTCGGCTTCGACGCCGCCTTCCTCGGATCGACCGGCAACCTCAAGCTCAACAAGCCGATCGTCGGGATGACGCCGACGCCAACGGGCAAGGGCTACTGGCTCGTCGCCTCCGACGGCGGAATCTTCTCCTTCGGTGACGCCGCCTTCTACGGCTCCACCGGCAGCCTCAACCTGAACAAGCCGATCGTCGGCATGGCCACCACCCCGTCCGGCAAGGGCTACTGGCTCGTCGCCTCCGACGGCGGGATCTTCTCCTTCGGTGACGCCAGGTTCTTCGGCTCCACCGGCACCATGAAGCTCAACCAGCCGATCGTCGCCATGGCCTCGAACGGCACCGGCAAGGGGTACTGGATGGTCGCGGCGGACGGAGGCGTCTTCGCCTTCGGTGACGCCCTCCCCCTCGGCTCCGCCCTCGGCTCGTCGTTCCCGGTGGTCGGCATCGCCGCCGCCAAGGACGGCCAGGGGTACTCGATCGTCCGGGCCGACGGCACCGTGGTCAACAAGGGGACCGCCCCACTGGCCGGCTCACTGGTCGGCCACACGCTGACCCTGCCGATCGTCGGGATCGCCGCCACCATCTAGCGGTCGCCCGCTCACATTCGGTCAGGTGAGGCCCGGGCTCCGGCCCGGGCCTCACCGCGTCGGGCGCGCCGCCAGGACGCCCGTCAGGTCGAGTCGCTAGCCTGGGGGGGAGGATTACTCCCAGGAATTGCCGGGTACAACCGGTGCCGTCCACTTTTCCCCGGAGTGACAGCCATGCAATCACGCATGACGACCACCGCCGACTCCCCCAGCCTGTTGGTGGAGCGGGTCCGGAGCAACCGGCTGGTACTGGAGGAAGCCGCGCTCCGGCTGTCGGCCGCCAGGGCCTTGGCCCAGGAACGACGGGACGAGACCCTGCGCCTGCTCAGGCAGGCCCGGGAGGGCATCTCCGAGCTGAGACAACGCCGGGCCGGCGCCCGGGACCGCCAGGAGGCCATGAGGGCGCCCGTTCCGGTCCTCCCGCGCTACAGCCCCACGCCCGCCGATCCGCTCGACTCGGTCCGGCAGAAGCTGCACGAGGCGTACGCCGCCACCGGCGACTCCGCCCTCCGGGCCGAACTGCTGGCGTCCTACGACGGCTTCGCCCGCTCCCTGGCCCTCAAATACCGGCACCGCGAGTCGGTCGACGACCTGATGCAGGTCGCCCGCATCGGCCTGCTGCATGCGATCGACCGGTTCGACCCGGCGCTCGGCCGTCCGTTCCCCCTCTTCGCCCGGATCACGATCACCGGTGAGCTGAAGCGGCACATCCGGGACCGGACCTGGTCGATGCGGGTTCCCCGGTCGCTGCAGGAGGATTACCTCAACGTGATGCGGGCGGTCGACGAGCTCACCGCCGAGCGGTCCGACTCGCCGTCGATGGAGGCGCTGGCCGCCCGGTGCGGGATGTCGATCGAACGGGTGGTGGAGGCGCTGGAGCTCAGGGTGACCCAGCGGGCCCTGTCGATCGACGTGCCCAACGGCGCCGGCTCGGACGACCCGGTCATCGAGCTCGGCCAGGAGGACATCGGGTTCCGCCAGATGGAGAACCGCCAGCTCCTGGCCAACCTGCTCGGCCGTCTCCCCGAGCGTGACCGCCGCATCGTGGAACTGCGGTTCATCGACGAGTTGACGCAGTCGGAGATCGCGGACCGTGTCGGCGTCAGCCAGATGTGCGTCTCCCGGGTCCTGGCCCGCACGCTGGGCCGGCTCCGGGTCTGGGCCCGCACCGCCGTCAGCTAACTCCCCGCCCTTCCCGGGCGGCCCGGGCTTCGTCCCGCAGTCGGAGCGACTCGCTTCGCAGCCAGGCGGTCTCGCCCAGGATCTGCATGACCACCGCCCGCAGGTCCGTCGCCGTGGCGCAGGCCTGGCGCGAGCCGTGAAGGATCGCGGAGCGCTCGGGGACGGTGAACGGGCTCAGCTCGCCGTCTCCTCCATGATGAGGATGGTCCCCCGGATCTGCCCGGCCCGGCTGACGAGGGGCGACATGGTGACCCGGCAGCGGAACTCGCGCCCCCGCCGGTTGGTGGCGGCCAGGTCGACCGCCTCGTATTCCGAGTCGCCGCCCAGGACGGCCCGGATGGGACCCCGCAGCTCCTCGACCGGGAGGCCGATGTCGACGTTGAGGAAGTGCTGGCCGGGCGCCTCGTCGGTTCGGAGCCCCCACAGCTCGGCCGACTGGGCGTTCCACACCGAGATCCGCAGGTCCCGGTCGATCACCACGAGACCGCCCCGCTGGCTGATCAGCAGGGACTCCAGGAAGTCGTTGGCCTCGTCGAGCTCTCCGGTGCGCATCCGGAGCTCGTCGTTGATCGTCTGGAGCTCCTCGTTGGTCGACTGGAGCTCGGCGTTCATCGTCTCGAGCTCCTCGTTCGTCGACTGGAGCTCCTCGTTGGTGGTCTCGAGCTCCTCGATCGTCGACTGGAGCTCCTCGTTGGTGGTCTCGAGCTCCTCGTTGGTGGACTGGAGTTCCTCGTAGGCCGTCTCGAGAGCGCGGTTGGTGTGTTCCAGCTCCTCGTGGAGCCGGCGGGGAAGCGAGACGTCGATGAAGGTCACCGCCACCCCGACCCCGAGACCACCGGGCTCGGCGAGAGGCACGACGTGGATGTCGAAGCAGTCGATCCCGTCCGGGCCGCCCGGCCAGCTCACCTGCTCCAGCAGCAGCGGACGCTGCTCCGTCACCACCTTCTCGAGGGCGGAACGGAGCTCGACGGGGCGGTAGGAGATTTCCAGATCCTGGAATGGCTTGCCGATGTCGCTGCCCGACAGCCCGAAGAGCCGGCGGGCGGCGGAGTTCACCATGGCGACCGCCCCCGAGTAGTGCACGACGACCGTCGCCGACGGCACGGCGTCGACCGCCAGCTCCCGCGCCCTCCGATAGCTCATCGGGTATTCCAAGGGTTCGTAGCCACCCCCTTCGTTGATGACCGACATCCGCTCGCGCAGGTCCTTGGAGACTTTGGCAAAGATTCTTCGCTTGAGGTCGACCGGGGTGAAGAGGTGGCCGTGGGAGAGCAGCATCTCGGCCTTGCCGAGGAACAGGATCCCACCGTCCTCGAGGGCGAAATGGAGGCGGGCGAGGACCCGGGCCTGTGTCTCGGAGTTGAGGTACATGAGGGTGTTTCGGCAAACAAGCAGGTCGATGTGCGAGATCGGCGCGGCGTGGACCAGGTCGTGCCGCCCGAAGATCACCGCCCGCCGCAGGTCCTTCCGGAAGGTGTAGTCGGCGCCCGACCGTTCGAAGTACTGCTCGACGAGCGGTTCGGGTACGCCGGCGAGCGCCTTGGGGCTGTAGGTGGCGCGCCGGGCGACATTCAGGGCCGTCTCGTCGACGTCGGTGCCATAGATCTTCACCCGTTGGCGGGTCTGGTCGACCCCGAGGATCTCGGCCAGGGCGATGGCCACCGTGTAGGCCTCTTCGCCGGTGGCGCAGCCGGCGCTCCACACCCGGAGCGGCTCGGAGGGGTCCTTGGTGGCCACCAGGGCGGGCAGCACCTCGGACCGGAGGAACTCCCAGGCCGGCGGGTCCCGGAAGAAGGCGGTGACGTTGATGAGGAGGCTGTCGAAGAGGGCTGTGAACTCGCCGGGGTCGACCTGGAGCATGTCGAGGTACTCCCGGAACGTCTCCGACCCGACGCCCTTCATGCGGGCCGAGACCCTCCGCACCAGACTGGCGCGCTTGTAGCCCGTGAAGTCGAACCCCCGGTTGCGCTTCAGATACTCGAGGAGCTCCTCGAAGTCCTCGTACTGCGCCTTGGTCAACGTCTCGTCGGAGGCGCTCTCAGCGCCGGGCGTGTCCCCCGTCACGTCCCCGATCCCTCCGACGCTTCCCGCTCACGACCCCGGGACCACAGCAGACCCCGGAGGACCGCCGCCTGCCGGGCGACCTCGTCGGCCTCGACCCGGAAGTGCTGGGCGGTGATATCGGCGTGGCGGCCCCGGGCCCGCTCGGCGAGCCGGCGGCAGAACGCGGCCCGCTCCTCCAACGCCCGGTAGGCCGTCCACATGGCCACCTCGACATCGGAGCCCTGGGTGGCGAACAGGCTTTCGGCCGAGAAGCCGTGGCCGACCCGGCAGCGGTACCGGGGAAGTCCCCCGTCGTCGATCTCCCAGAGGCCGCCGTGGCACTCGGGGCACGTGAACCCGGACGGGCTGCCGAAGGGGGGATCGGTTGGAGCCGGGGCCTCGACCTCGGGATTCGCCCAGCGGAGCTCGGCCGCCAGCGCGCCGGGCAACGGTGTCGACCGCCCTTGGTCGTAGAGCTCGTCATGGGCGAGCTTGGACAGCACGACGGCGATCTCGCCCACCGGGGCGACGAAGTCGGGATGGTCGCCGGCCAGCGCTCTCTGTGGCATGCCGGGGAAGAGCGCCTCGTCGGGGTCCTGGACGATCGCCGCGCCGCCCTGGGCGTGGATCGCCCGGAGCCCGACCGTCCCGTCGCCGCCGGTGCCGGACAGGACGACTCCCGCCACCCGCGCTCCGTACTCGGCAGCCGCCGTGCAGAACAGGGTGTCGACGGATGGGCGGTGACCGTTCTCCTTCGGTCCCCTCGTGACCCGGACGGTGCCCCCGCTGAGGACCAGGTGGCGGTCGGGGACGGCGACGTAGATCCGGTTCGGCCTGATCGCCTCGCCGTCGACGGGGTGGTCGACGGGGATCTTCGTCTGGCGGGCGAGGATCCTGGGCAGCGCCGTGCCGGTGTTCGGGGCCATGTGCAGCACGACGAACACGGAGGCGGGTAGGTCCTCCGGGAGGTCGGCCATCAGCCGGCTCAACGTCTCCACCCCGCCCGCTGACGCCCCCACGACGACGATGTCCCGTCCGGCCATGACCGCCTTCTCTTGTCCGGGGCAAGCTTACGACTTTCCCACGCCGCCGGTTTCCACGCCCCGTGGCCCGGGTCCTGCGCCCGGAATCGCCGGTTGACCAGGGTGAAAGCCGGGTACTTAAGGGCTCACAAGCGCCTCTCGGGGCCGAGTTGTGGAGTTGAGGAATGAAGCAGGAACGCATTGAACGCGCATCGGTGAAGCCGGCCCGGGAGGCCGAGCCCGTCGAGGACATCGCCGTCGAGGAACCCGACGCCGAACTGCTGAACGACATCGACGATCTGCTCGACGAGATCGACGCCGTGCTCGAGGATCAGGCGGTGCTGGTGGCGTTCCGCCAGCGCTCGGGGCAGTGAACCACGCTGTCCTCGGTCCCGGCGGAGGTTTGAAGCTCCAGTCCACCCTGTCGTCGTCGACCAGCGGAACCGGCGAAGCGTTGACGCCCCATCATCCGATCACCTGCAACGGCGACCTCCGCCTGGAGCACGACGGAAGGCTGCGCTGCAACCATTCGGAGGCGCCCGTCGGCGACATCCGCACACAGTTCTGCATCGACCACAGCATCTCCCTGCTGCTGATGGAGCTGTCGGCGAACCTGTGAGGTCAGGCGGCCTCGGCCGCCGGCTCCGGTGCGTCGTCGAGGAGCTCGAGGACGGCCTGCTCGATGCCGCCGTGAATGGCGCAACGGGCGGCATCGGTGTCGTCGGCGGCCAGGTCGATGGCGGCCGCGATCGTGATGCCGGCCCGGTAGCGATCCACCACCCGGGGATCGACGTAGGACTTCCGGCATACCGCCGGCGTGTTGCCGAGGTAGTGGGCAACCTCCTGATAGGCCCGGCTGATGGCCCGTTGGCGGGCCGTCTTGCTCCGGGCCTCCTCGGCCACCGCGAGGGCCACGGCCGACAGGACGGTCCCGGCCCAGGTGCGGAAGTCCTTCGCCGTGAAGTCGCCGCCGGAGAGCTCCTGTACGAAGTCGTTGATGTCGGACGACCGCACGTCGACCCATTCCCGCCCGCGGCGATAGGCGAAGAGCTCCGCCCCGCTCCGGCGGCGCTTGAGCGCGGCAAGGACGGCGAAGACGTCGGGGTCGACGATCGTCTGGACGCGGCGCTGGCCCGCCTTGGCCGGATAGTCGAACGTCACGGCGTCGTCGCCGTGGAGCGTGACGTGGTCACGGCACAGCGTCGCCAGCCCGTAGGACCCGTTCTGCTCCACGTACTCCTCGCCGCCGATCCGGAAGAAGCCGAGGTCGAGGAGGCGGATGGCGCAGGCCAGGACGCGCTCCCGGCCGAGTCCGTCGCCGGTCAGCAGATCGCAGCAGCGGCGCCGGAGCTCGGGGAGGGCCCGGCCGAACTCCACCATATGTTCGAACTTCTCCGCGTCGCGCCGGGCCCGCCAGCGGTCGTGGTAGCGGTACTGCCTCCGGCCCCGGGCGTCGAACCCGACCGCCTGGAGGTGGCCCGTCGGCCAGGGGCAGATCCAGACCTGCTCCCAGGCCGGGGGTATCACCAGTGCCTTGATCCGCTCCAGGACTTCGACGTCGGCGATGCGGCGCCCCTTCTCGTCGAGATAGACGAAGCCCTTGCCCGCCCGCCGGCGGGTGAAGCCGGGGAGCGACGGATCGGCGCGGCGCAGGCGGGGCATGGTTCGAGACTGCCCATCTTTCGCCCCCTTCCAATCCGGGTATCCCTCCGACCATGGCGAAACCGTCCCTGAGCGGCCGGGCGGCCGAGGAACTCGACCGGCTGGCGGCCGAGGCCGCCCGTTGCCAGGCCTGCGACCTGTGGCGCCACGCCACGCAGACCGTGTCCGGTCGGGGCCCAGCCGACGCCCGGCTCTTCCTCGTCGGCGAACAGCCCGGTGATCAGGAGGACAAGACCGGCGAGCCGTTCGTCGGGCCCGCCGGGCGGATCCTCGACCAAGCGCTGGCCGACGCCGGCGTCAAGCGTGACGACGTGTACCTGACCAACGCCGTCAAGCACTTCAAATGGACAGCGCGGGGAAAGCGGCGGATCCACCAGCGCCCGGCGGCGGGCGAGATCGCGGCCTGCAAACAGTGGTTGAGCGCGGAACTGGCCACGGTCGACCCCGCCGTCGTCGTCGCCCTCGGGGCGACCGCCGGTCAGGCGCTGTTCGGCAGCCGGTTCCGCGTCGGCACCGCCCGGGGCCAGATCCTCGATCTCGAGGGCCGCGGGGTGATCGCCACGATCCATCCCTCGGCCGTGCTGCGGGTACAGGAGCCGGCCGATCGTGACGAGCAGTACGCGGGGCTCGTGGCCGACCTGCGCCGGGCCGCCGAACTCGACCCCACTCAGATCAACGCAACGAACGCCACCTCCGACACGCTGTCCGCCGAAGAAGCGGCCATTCACGTGACCGACGAGCTCCGCCCTTAGAGGCGGACCGCCCCGGCGCACGGCGGATACGCAAGAAGAAGCGGTGGCCCGGAGTCCGGGCCACCGCCTTTCGAATGCTGCTTGCCGTGCTGTTGCTAGTTGCCTTGGCCGCCGGTGCCAGGCATGTTCGGCATGTCTTCCTGAATCGGGTCCTGCGGGTCGACGCCGGTCGAGGCCCGGGCATCCGAGTTGCCGTACGGACGGTCGGCGCCCGACGTGCCCTGGTTCGGATGACGGCCCGGCTCGGAGCCCTCTTCCTTGATTACGTCTTCCCCACGTCGGGTCGAGCTCTCGCCGACGCCGTGCGGGTCACTGGGGTCCATGTCGGTATCGGTAAGTTCCTTGTCAGCCATTGGGCTTCCTCCTGACATTATGTGGCGGCCTCATACCCGGACCGTGCGTGATCGAAGCTCCCCCATATGGGGGAGACGCGTCAGCTGGAGGGGGCGACGGTGGCCACGAGCTCCTCGCGCTTCATGGAGGAGCGGCCGGGGATCTCCTGCTCGCGGGCAAGGCGGTTCAGCTCCTCGGTGCTCAGGTGCGCCTTGTCGGCGGCCGTCGGCGCGCCCAGCGAGGCCTTCATCGACTCGAGCCGTTCGCCGAGGTCCGACCGGGCCTTGTCGTCAAGTGCCTTGCGCACCAACGGGAACAGCTCCTCTTCCTCCTCCCCGGCGTGGTGCTCCACGTTCTCGATGAGGACCTTCAGCTTGGCCGCCCAGGCTTCGTCCGACGGCTCCAGCTCTTTGGCTTCGGCCATGAGGGAGTCGACGACGTGGTGCTCCTCGATCCCCTCGGTCACGAGGTCGTGGATCTCGTCGTTGAGCGACGACACCGCCGGATAGAAGACCTCCTCTTCGATCTTCGTGTGGACCTCGAGCTCCTCGAAGATCGTGGCGGCGAGCCGCGCCGCCTCTCCGTCGTTCGAACCCTCCGCCGCCTGGAAGCGGGTGAACAGCCCCCGCACCCGGTTGTGGTCGGCGATCAACAGCTCCAGCGCGTCCATCGGCTCTCCCTTCATGATGACGACAACCGACGGGCTGCGGGTACCCTCGCCGGCCCGCGGAGAAACCGCGCCGCCGTCAGCTGGTGCGGGCGTCGAGGCGGCGGTCGTTCCGGGCGGCCTCCCGCCCGTCAGCCTCCATCCAGGCCCGGACGACGACGGTCGCCGCCACGAGCGTCAGCAGCTCGCCCGACGCCCAGAGCACACCGGCTGCGGCGTGCTGGTCGGCCAGCGACGGATAGACCGCCGGGGCCAGCGGTCGCGGCGTCGAGAGCAGCACCATCCCGAGGAAGGCATGGAACGGAACGGCGGCGAGGACCGCGAGGACGCGGGCGCCGTGGGGCGGGCGCCGGGGCAGGGGGTCGGCGCCCACCACGGGCCACAGGAACAGGCCGCCGGCCAGGAGGAAGTGGAGGTGCACCGCGGCGTGCAGCGCCGGATGACGCAGCGACAACGGGAACAGGGGCGAGAGGTACAGCCCGGCCAGCGTCGCCCCGAACACCCCGAACCCCACCACCGGGTGGGCCAGCAGCCGCACCGGTGACGAGTGCAGGGCCCGCAGGAGCCGGCGCTTTGACGGCCGGGTGACGCTCTGGAGCGCCAGCGTCACCGGCGCCCCGAGCGCCAGGAGGAGCGGCGCCGCCATCCCGAGCAACGCGTGGCCGAGCATGTGCCCGACGAACGACGACTCCGGTACCAGCGCGCTGGCGACCAGCGCGGCCACGCCGGCCCCGAAGGACACGGACCTTCCGAGCGGCCACGACCGGTTCCGCCGTCCCAGGCGGCGCACGCCCCCGGCGTAGAGAGCGGCGAGGAGGGCGCCGACGGCGATCACCGGCCGGAGCCTATCCGGCCCGTACCCGGGCGGGCCGGCGTG
>JAUZEY010000200.1 GCA_030838785.1 Actinomycetota bacterium
GCCGATCTCGCGCAGGTACATGCGCACCGGGTCGGCACCGCTGCTGGCCCGGCCGTCCTCGAAGTCTGCCTCCTCCGAGGCTCGCGACCGCGTGGCGCGGCGGGCTCGCACCGGCTTGGGGACGGGAGTGGGGATGGGGATGGCGGAGCTTGGCCAGCGTCTTCGACTCGATCTGGCGGATCCGCTCCCGGGTGACGCCGAACTCCTTGCCGACCTCCTCCAACGTGTGGAGCTGGCCGTCGTCGAGGCCGAACCGCAGCCGGACCACCCGCCGCTCCCGTTCCGAGAGCTGCTCGAGGGCCTCCTCGACCGCTTCGGTCAGGAGGGCCCGGGCGGCGGCGTCGGCCGGGGCGATGGCGCCGGGATCCTCGACGAAGTCGCCCAGGAGACTGTCGTCCTCGTCGCCCACGGGCGCCTCGAGCGACACCGGCTCCTGGGAGATCCGCTGGATCTCACGGACACGCTCCGCCGGCATCCCGAGCTTGTCCCCCAGCTCCTCGACCGTCGGCTCCCGCCCGAGCTCCTGGAGCATCTGGCGCTGCACCCGGGTGACCTTGTTGATGGTCTCGACCATGTGGACCGGGATCCGGATGGTGCGAGCCTGGTCGGCGATGGCCCGGGTGATGGCCTGGCGGATCCACCAGGTGGCGTAGGTCGAGAACTTGAAGCCCTTGGTGTAGTCGAACTTCTCGACCGCCCGCATGAGGCCGAGGTTGCCCTCCTGGATGAGGTCGAGGAGCAGCATTCCCCGGCCCACGTACCGCTTGGCGATCGACACCACCAGACGGAGGTTGGCCTCGATCAGCTGGCGCTTGGCCCGGTGGCCGTCGACGACGACCGCGCCGAGCCGGTCCGTGTCGTCGGGTGACAGGCCGCCGTTGGCGGCGACGATCTGGTCGGAGGCCAGGAGACCCTGCTCGATGCGCTGGGCGAGGCTGACCTCCTGCGGCCCCGTGAGGAGCGGCACCTTTCCGATCTCTTTCAGGTACATCCGAACCGGGTCGGAGACCCCGCCCTCGCCGACCCGGTCGGGGCGCACGTTCTCTCCCGGGGCGTGCTCGTGCCGCGGCGCCCGGCGGGCCTTGGCCAGGGGTTCCCGAGCGGCGACCGCCGTCTCGGGCTCGGCCACGGCCTCCGGCACGGGGATGGGCACGATGAGCGGGATCGGGATCGCCGGCACCGTGTCGGCCACGCCCGCCGCCGGGGCGACGTGGGCCAGATCGTCGTCTTCGGCTTCGAAGTCGGCGGAGATCTCCTCGACGGGGATTCCGCTGGCCCGGATATGGGTGAAGATCGCCTCCAGCTGCGCCGGCGAAGGCTCGACGTCGGGGAGGGCGAAGAAGACGTCGGCGTCGGTCAGGGAACCCTGGGCCCGCCCTTTCGCGATCAAACCGGCCAGCGCCTCTTCGGGCAGACCCTCGAGATCTTCAGAGGACGGGCTGATCGGCTCCCCCACGCAATCTCTACTCCTCGCCTGAGCCGGCAACCCAGGGTAGCAACTGTGCCGCAGCATCGGCGGCAACCGACCACGTCCCCGCGGACCGGTTCGCCACCAGTTCCTCCAGCACCGCCTTCAGTTCGCTGGCGCGGTCATCACCGCTGCGGACCATAGCGGCGAGGCGGCGGGTTCCGGCCGCTTCCACGAGCTGCACGAGGACGGAGATGGCGTAGGTTCCGGCGTCGTCGCCCCACGGCAGATCCTCCACCGCCAGTCGCTCCAACAGATCGTGCACCTCACCTCCGGCTCGTTCGAGTGCCTCGTGGAACGTAGCCGAGGACGCCAGGACTCCGTAGGCGTCGCGGACGACAGGGTCGACGAACAGCACCTCGTCGAGGAGGGCGGCCACGAGGGCGGGTTCGTGGACGGCGACCCGCAGAGCTTCGATCTCCGAGCGGTCATGGGCCGGAGGCCGGGGGCGGATGGCGTTTCCGGCCGAATCCGGGCGGCGGGGGGCCTCCGGCCGGCCCGCCCCCGACGCCGCCTGCCGGAGCCGGTCGACGTCGATTCCCACCTGTTCCGCCAGCTGCATCAGGTACTGGTCGCGCACGAGGTCGCTCGGATGCTCGGCCACCAGGGCCACCGCCGCCTTGGCCGCCGCCGCCCGTCCTTCGACGCTGGCCAGGTCGGCGCCCCGGAGGAGCCGCTCCAACCGGAACTGGAGGAACGGGCGGGCGGCTTCGACGGCCGCGGCCAGGCGGGCGGGATCCTCCTGGCCGACGTCGGCCGGATCCTTGCCCGGGGGCAGGTCGGCCACCGAGAGGCGGATCTCGTAGCTGGCCTCCCACTGGTAGATCTTGAGCGCGGCGTTCTGCCCGGCGTCGTCGGCGTCGTAGCCCAGCACGAGGTTGGGGGCGAAGTTGCGCAGGACCCGCACGTGGTCCTCGGTGAGCGCGGTTCCGCAGGTCGCCACGGCCCGGGGGACGCCGGCGCCGAAGAAGGCGATGACGTCGGTGTAGCCCTCGCAGATCACGGCTTGTGACCGGGCGACGATGTCAGCCTTGGCCCAGTTGAGGCCGTAGAGGACACGGCTCTTCTGGTAGATGGGCGATTCCGGCGAGTTCTTGTACTTGGGGCCGCCCTCCAGGGCCCGCCCCCCGAAGGCCACGGCGTCGCCCCGCACGTCGAAGATCGGGAACATCACCCGGGACCGGAAGAAGTCCTGCAGCTTGTTGACCCGGTTCACGAACGCCAGCCCGGCGTCGAGGATGTCCTGGCGGGCGAACCGCTGCTGCTGGAGGTGGATCGAGAGGGCGTCGTAGCGGTCGGGTGACCAGCCGATCGAGAACGACCGGGCGACGTCGCCGTCGACCCCGCGGCTGCGGAGGTAGCGGCGGGCGAGGCCGCCGGAGGCGTCTTCGAGCAGGAGGCGGTGGTAGAAGGCCACCGCCTCCGTCATGGCTTCCACCAGGCGGTCGCGCCGCTGCCGGTCCTTGGTGACGGCGGCGTCGTCGTAGCGCAGCGTGATGTTGGCCTTGGCCGCCAGCCGCTCGACGGCGGTGGCGAAGTCGAGGTGCTCGATCTCGCGCACGAAGCGGATGGCGTCGCCGCCGACGCCGCACCCGAAGCAGTGGTAGAGCCCGAGTTCGGGGTTGACCGAGAAGGACGGCGACTTCTCGGCGTGGAAGGGGCAGAGCCCCTGGTAGCGCCGCCCGACCCGTTTGAGGGCGAGATGCTCGGACACGACGGCGACCATGTTGGTCGCCTCCCTGACCCGGGCCACGTCCTCGTCGAGAATGCCCACCGGGAATGGAGGTTAGGGCGCCGGGCGGGAAGCGGAGTGCCTAGGCGCCGGGCGACCGCCGGGGGGAGGCGGTGTCGATCCCTACGGGGAGACGGGACGGGTCCCACCCGAGGTGGGCGACGGCGCTCTGGAAGGCGAAGCGGTCGGTCATGCCGGCCACGTAGGTCACCGCCGCCCGCACCGCTTCGGGGCTGCCGGCGGGCAGGCCGAGGTCGCCACCCGAGGCTCCCGGGGCTCCGGGAGCGGCGACGGGCAGGGCGTTGGGCCGGTCGGCGAAGTAGCCGACCAGCGCCTGGAGCACCGTCACCACGGCGTCGGCCTGGGCCACCGACGCCGGCCGGAGATAGATGTGCTCGTAGTTGAAGGCCCGGAGGGAGGCCAGCGCCTCGGCCAGATCGGCCCGCATCCCGACCTGGCCGGTCTTCGTGATGCCCTCGACGAGGCCGTCGATGAAGGCCCGGAGCTGGCTGGAGCGCGTCGCGCCGCACCGTTCGACGACCACCGCCGGGAGCATCGACAGGCTGACGACGCCGGCCCGGACGGCATCCTCCAGGTCGTGGGCGGTGTAGGCGCAGCGGTCGGCCCAGCTCACCACCGCCCCCTCGGGCGTCGAGGGAGCCGGGCGGGACCAGGAATGGTTGCGGATGCCGTCGAGCGTCTCGGCGCAGAGGTTGAGGGGCTCGAGCACGACGTCGGCGCCCCACACGGCATGGTCGTAGCCGCCGTCGAGATACGGGCTGAGCGCCTCCTCGCTGGCGTGGCCCCCGGGGCCGTGACCGCAGTCGTGGCCGAGGGCGATCGCCTCCGCCAGGGCGACGTTGAGCCGGGTGGCCCGGGCCACCGCCGTGGCCACCTGGGCCACCTCGAGGGCGGGGGTGAGGCGGGTGCGCTGGTGGTCGTCGGGGAACACGAACACCTGCGTCTTCCCGGCCAGCCGCCGGAAGGCGGTGGAGTGGAGGACCCGGTCGCGGTCGCGCTCGAAGCAGGTGCGGAGCGGGTCGGGGTCCTCTGGTCGGGCCCGGCTCCCGGCCCCCGCCGCCCGTGTCGCGCCGGAGACGAGCAGCACGCTCTCGGCCGCTTCCCGCTCGGCCCGGGTCAGCGGATCCGCGGCGCCGGTCGCGACCCCCGGACCGGCATGGGCCAACCGGATCTCGTCGACGCTCCCGGGGGAGCTGGGCTGTCCCCCGACAACGCCGTGCCCGTCCATCGTGGACGCCCACCGCCGGGCGCGTTCACTCTCGATCATGCTCTGAGGGTAACGAGCCGGTGTGACAACCAAGCAAAGACCCCGGGGAGCCCTACCGAAGCTGGGGACTCGGCGAGCTCAACCCGGGGCCCAGGGCTGAGCATAAGCTCAACCCGACCGAACAATGGAGCACAAGCCGGTGGGGGGTTCCGGCTCCGCTCCAGTGCCCGGAGCTGGTGCGATCGGATCTGTCAGGCGTCAGGCGTCAGGCGTCAGGCGTCAGGCGCCGATGGCCCGGCGGGACTGCAGCCACCGCTGGAGGGCGAGCACGTCGTCCTCGCGGTAGCGGCGGTGCCCACCCAGGGTCCGCACCGTGACCAGCCGGCCACAGGCGGCCAGGCGGCGCAGTCGGGCGAGCGAGACGCCAAGAGCATCGGCCGCCTCGGCGGGGCGCATCATCCGAACGTCGTCCATCAGTCTGTTCCTCCTCCAAGGTCGAGGGACGCCGCGACTTGGGAGCGACCCCTCCGGACTGTTCCGTCCGTCCTTAGAAATGTCGGTTTTCCACCGACCGAAGAACATGGCTAGAACGCGTCTTGTCCGGGTGGCCCGAACGAACTAGTCATGCCGTTCGGGGAACGGTTGGTGGGCGCCTTCGGCGCCCCCCGCCCGGCTCCGACGGGCACCTCAGGCAGTTGTGCCGGGACCTCCGGCGCCCAGGGCGGCGTGGGCGGCCGCCAGCCGGGCGAGGGGCACCCGGAACGGCGAGCAGGACACGTAATCGAGCCCGACCTCGTGGCAGAAGTGGACCGAGGGCGGGTCGCCGCCGTGCTCGCCGCAGATCCCGAGCTTGAGGTTCTCCCGGGCGCCGCGGCCCCGCTCGACGGCCCACCGGACCAGCTCCCCGACCCCGACCTGGTCGAGCGTCTCGAAGGGGTTGGCGGGGATCAGCTTCTTCTCCAGGTACGGCGTCATGATGCGGCCCTCGATGTCGTCGCGGGAGAACCCGAACGTCATCTGGGTCAGGTCGTTGGTACCGAAGGAGAAGAACTCGGCCACCGCCCCGATGGCGGCGGCGTCGATGGCGGCCCGGGGCGTCTCGATCATCGTGCCGACGAGGTAGTCGACGTCGACGCCGGACTCGTCGATGACGGCCTGCGCCGCCTCCCGGGACCAGTCGACGAGGAGTTGCAGCTCGGGCCCGCTCACCACCAGCGGGATCATGATCTCGACCCGGGGGTCGCCGCCGGCCTGCTTGCGCTCCACGGCGGCCTGGATGAGGGCCCGCACCTGCATCTTGTACAGGCCCGGCTTGAGGATGCCGAGGCGGCAGCCCCGGGTGCCGAGCATCGGGTTGGCCTCCTGCCACGACCGGGCGGCCCGCAGGAGCACCTCCCCCTCGGCGTCGAGCTCGCCCTTGGCCTGCGCGACGATGAGCTCCTCGATGTCGGGCAGGAACTCGTGCAGCGGCGGGTCGAGGAGCCGCACGGTGACGGGCAACCCGTCCATCGCTTCGAGGATCCCGACGAAGTCGGACTTCTGGAGCGCCCGCAGCTCCTCGAGCGCCGCGTCCTCCTCGGGCGAGTCGTCGTCGGCCAGGATCATCCGCTGGACGATCCCGAGCCGATCGCCCAGGAACATGTGCTCGGTGCGGCAGAGGCCGATGCCTTCGGCGCCGAACTCGCGGGCCCGGACGGAGTCCTCGGGGGTGTCGGCGTTGGTCCGCACCTTGAGCCGGCGGAACTGATCGGCGAAGGCGAGGACCGTGGCGAAGTGACCGGTCGGCTCGGGCGTGATGACCGGCACCTCGCCGAGGGCGATCTCGCCCGTCGTCCCGCTGATGGAGATCGTGTCGCCTTCCTTCACGATCACGTTCCCGGCGGCGAACTGCTTGGCCTTCAGGTCGATCTTGACCCCTTCGGCGCCGCAGATGGCCGGCTTGCCCATGCCCCGGGCGACGACGGCGGCGTGGCTGACCAGGCCGCCCCGGGAGGTGAGGATGCCCTCGGCGGCGATCATGCCGTGGAGGTCGTCGGGGCTCGTCTCGGGCCGGACGAGGATGACCCGCTCCCCCGCCAGGGCGTGCTCCTCGGCGTCGTCGGCGGTGAAGTACACGGCGCCGACGGCCGCGCCGGGCGAGGCGTTGAGCCCCTTGGCGATGGCGGCGAACTCGGCCTTGGGGTCGAACTGGGGGTGGAGCAGCTGGTCGAGCTGGGCCGGCTGAATCCGCAGGACGGCCTCCTTGGGCTCGATCATGCCCTCCTCCACCATCTCCGCCGCCATGCGCAGGGCAGCGGCCGCGGTCCGCTTCCCGACCCTCGTCTGGAGCATGTAGAGCGTGCCCTGCTCGATGGTGAACTCGATGTCGCACATGTCGCGGTAGTGGTTCTCGAGGATCGACATGTTCTCGAGCAGCTGGGCATGGCAGTCGCCGAAGCGGCCGGCCATGGCGTCGAGCGGCTCGGTGACCCGCGTGCCGGCCACGACGTCCTCGCCCTGGGCGTTGGTCAGGAAGTCGCCATAGGGGGCGCGCTCGCCGGTGGCCGGGTTACGGGTGAAGGCCACGCCGGTCCCGGAGTCCTCGCCCTTGTTGCCGAACACCATGGTCTGGACGTTCACGGCCGTGCCGAGCGAGTCGGCGATCTTCTCCATCCGCCGGTAGTCGCGGGCCCGCCGGC
>JAUZEY010000209.1 GCA_030838785.1 Actinomycetota bacterium
TTCCCCCACGCCGGAAGGGCTCAGGCCGGGCGCCGCGGTCGCGAACAGTGGTCCGCCACCTGAGGGCGCCGGCGTTGCAAGATGCGAGGTCATGGGGTCATACCCGAGGGCTCTCCTCCGGAGCCTCGTCGCCGTTGTCGCACTGGCCGCCGCCGGATTCGGCCTCCCGGCCCGCGCCCTGAGTTCGGCGGCAGACCACGGCGGGCGGCTCACCGTCGTGAAGGTGCCCGGCCCGACGGAGCTGCGGCTGCCGTTCGCCGCCACTCACCTGGGACTGCGGTGGCGGGGGAACGAGAAGGCGCCGGTGGCGCTGCGATGGCGGACAACCGACGGCTGGGGATCCTGGACGGGGCTGCCGATCTGGGACGACGCCGGCGATCCCGACGTGCAGTTCGTGGCGACGGGGTTGGTGCGGCCCCCCGCGGGCGCCAGGGCCTTCGCCGTCCGCCCCGGCCCCGGCGCCGAGCGCATCGAGGCGGTCCTGATCGACGCCGGTCGTGACCCCGCTCCGGCCTCGTCGCCGACCACCGTCCGGGCGGCGGGCGGTGGCCCTCCGCCGGAGCCGCCGGTGATCTCCCGGCACGACTGGGGGGCGAACGAGGGGATGCGCAAGGGGCATCCGGAGTTCGCGGCCATCTCGAAGCTCGTGGTGCACCACACCGTGACCGAGAACAACGACCCCGACCCGGCCCAGACCGTGCGGGCGATCTACGCCTATCACACCCGCGGAAACGGCTGGAACGACATCGGGTACAACTTCCTCGTCGATCAGCAGGGCCGGGTCTACGAGGGCCGCTTCGCCCGGGCCTACCGCCCCGGCGAGGCGCCCACCGGCGAGGACGAGGGCGGCCGGGGCGTCATCGGAGCCCACGCCAAGGCGGTCAACCCGGGGACGGCCGGGGTGGCCCTTCTCGGCGACTACTCCGGCGGTTTCCTGCCGCCCGGCCCGGCGCTCGACTCGCTCGTCCGGCTCCTGGCCTGGAAGGCCGCCCGCCACGACATCGACCCCAAGGGCACCTCGCCGTTCACCGCCGTCGACGGTTCGCGCCGCACGTTCCCCAATATCGCCGGTCACCGCGACGTCGGGGACACCGGCTGCCCCGGCGGTCGGCTCTACGAGCGCCTGCCCGAGATCCGCCAGCGGGTGGCCGACACCATCGGCGCACCCGCCCCGGCGCCGCCGCCCCCGCCCGCCCCGCTTCCCCCGCCGGCGCCGCCGATCCCGGTGCCGGAGTTCCCCGGGTTCTGGTCGGCGACGTCGGACGGGCTGATCCGCGCCTTCGGCGACGTCCGTGCGGCCGGTGACCTGGCGGGGAGGAAACTCGGCGGCCCGATCGTCTCCCTGGCCGCCACGCCCGGCGGGCACGGCTACTGGATGGTCGGGGCCGACGGCGGCGTCTTCGCCTTCGGTGACGCTCCGTTCCTCGGTGCACCGGCGGGGCAGCTGCGCTCGCCGGCCGTCCACCTCGAGCCGACACCGTCCGGCAAGGGGTACTGGGTCCTGTCCGCCGGCGGAGAGGTCGCCCCCTTCGGCGACGCCGCCTTCCTGGGCCAGACCTTCCCGTTGCCACTGGCCGCTGTCGGCCTGGCCTCCACACCGAGCGGGCGCGGCTACTGGATCGCCACCGCCGACGCCCACGTCGTCGCCTTCGGCGATGCCGTCCTGTTCTCCGCCACCGGCGGGCCGCTCGCGGACGCCGCCTCGGCGGCCGCCGCCGGCGCCGCACGAACGGTGACAGGAGGCGGTTCGGCCGGGCCGTCGAGCGTGTCGGGCGCCCCCGTCGTGGCCATCGCCGCCTCGCCCGACGGGAAGGGCTATTGGCTGCTGACCCGCGACGGCGGCGTCTTCTCCTTCGGTGTGCCATTCCACGGCAGCGTCCCCGACCGCCAGCCCTACGCCAAGGCCGTCGAGCTGCGGGCGACGGATACCGGCGCCGGCTACTACGTCGCCGGCGGCGACGGCGCGGTCTTCGCCTTCGGCGACGCCGACCGCCGCCGGGAGCGGCGCGCCGGCCGCGACGAGCCAGTGGTTGATGTCGCCTTCCGCCCGATCTCGGCGCCGGCCCGGGCCGCCACCTCTCCCGCCCCGCCTCCGCCACCTGCCCGACCGGTGATTCTCACGATTCGGTGAATAGGAGCGGCACTGAGCCGCGCCGACGGTGCCCAACCGCCATGATCTGAGCGTGACCAACGGCACTGTCCCGCCCCCCGACGGACCGCCGACGAAACGGCCGGCGAGGCGGGGCTACCTCTGGGCCGCGGTCGGGCTCGTCGTCCTGTCCGTGGCCGCCATCTGGATCGCGGCGCAGGCCGACCCGTCGAAGACCATCTCCGCCGTCGACGTGAAGAGCCTCCCGGTCGGGCAGCCGGCCCCCGAGCTCCACGCCAAGGGCTGGCTCAACTCGCCTCCCCTCACGGCGAAGGACCTCGCCGGCAAGGTCGTCATCTACGACTTCTGGACCTACTCCTGCGTCAACTGCGTCCGCACCCTGCCCTACGTCCGGGCCTGGTACGACCGCTACCAGAAGGACGGGCTGGTGGTGGTCGGCGTCCATTCGCCGGAATTCGACTTCGAGAAGGACCACGGCAACGTCGAGGCCGCCGTGGCCCGGTTGAAGGTCACGTGGCCGGTCGCCCTCGACGACGGCATGGTCATCTGGAACGACTTCAACAACCGCTACTGGCCGGCCAAGTGGATCACCGACCGGCAGGGCCGCGTCCGCTACTTCCACCCCGGCGAGGGGAACTACGACGAGACCGAGCGCGTCATCCGCGCGCTCCTCGGCGTGAGCCCGTCGTCGCTGTTGGCCGACGACCCCAAGCAGCCGAAGGAGGCCCCGGCCGCGGTCAGCCAGACGATCACCCAGGAGACCTACCTCGGCACGGAGCGGGGGAGCGTGGCCCGGCCGGGGCAGGCCGCCTACACCCCGGCTGCGCTCCAGCTCCATCAGCCGGCCCTGGCCGGCACCTGGGAGGCCGACGCCCAGATGGTCCGCTCCGTCTCCCCCGGGGCCTCGCTGTCGCTCCAGTACCTGGCCCGGGAGGCGAACCTGGTGATGGCCTCCGGGCTGCCGGGCGGCGGCCCCGTCGACGTGACGATCGAACTCGACGGGAAACCGGTCCCCCAGAGCCACCGGACGGCCGCCACGTTGGTCGACGCCGACGGCACGACCTACCTCCACGTGCAGGCCTCCGACCTCTACCGCCTGGTCCTCGGGCCCAGGGTCGAGCAGCACACGGTGCGCCTGATCCCTCGCACGCCGGGGCTCGAGGCCTTCGCCTACACCTTCGGGGCCTGACCGGAGTGCTGACCCAGGCGGTGGCGCTGTTCGGGGCGGGCGTCGCCTCGTTCCTGGCCCCCTGCCTCGTGCCGCTGCTGCCCGCCTACCTCGGGATCATCGCCGGCGAAGCGGTCGAGGCCCGCGATCCCGCCCGGGCCGTGCCGGCCACGCTCGTGTTCATCCTCGGCTTCTCCCTCGTCTTCGCCGGCCTCGGCGCCACCGCCGGCCTCCTCGGCTCGGCCCTGACCGATGTCCAGAACGGGGTGCAGCGGGTGGGTGGCGTCGTCGTGGCCGTCATGGGTCTCGCCCTCCTCGGCGTCATCCGCGGCCCCCTGGCCCGGGAGAAACGGCTCATCGGCCGCCTGCCCCGGATCACCGGGCCGTTACGCCCGCTGGTGGTCGGTGTGGCTTTCGGGGCGGCCTGGAGCCCCTGCGTCGGGCCCCTGCTGGGGGCGGCGCTGACCGTCGCCGCCCGTTCCGGTCAGGCGGGGCGCGGTGCGGTCCTGCTCTTCGCCTACGCCCTCGGGATCGGCGTGCCGTTCCTGCTCGCCTCGCTGGGACTGGCGTCGTCACCGAAGCTGGCCGAGCGCCTCCGCCGTATCGGTCCCCGGGTCGAGCGGCTGGCCGGCGGTCTGCTGGTCGTGCTCGGCGTCCTCCTGGCCACCGGCGCCTACGGCCACCTCACGTCCTACCTGGCCCGCTTCACACCCCGGATCGCCGGGCTGTAGCCCGCCGAGAGCCCGTCCGGTTCAGCGAGGTCGCCGGCCCGACTCGCGAGCTGGGCTACCAGCGCCCGGCTCAGCCGGGGCCAGCGGCCGACCCCGGAGGAGAGCCCGATCGCGCCCTGGCGGCCCTGGTCGATGAGGACGGCGGCGCAGCACACCTCGGGTCGGTACTGCTCCTCCTCGGTGAACACCCCGGCCCGGGCCGACACGGCGATCTCGTGGTGGAGCCGGTCCGTGTCGGTGATCGTGTTGCTGGTGAAAGGCCGCAGACCCTGCTCGTTCAGGAGGGCCCGGCGCTGGGTGACGGGGATCGTCGACAGCAGGGCCTTGCCGAGCGCGGTGGCGTGGGCGCCCTCGTCGAAGCCGACGACGAGGTCCTCCAGATGGGGCGAGTGCGGGCCTTCGACGAGGTCGGTCAGCACGACGCGCCCGTCCACCAGCTGGGCGAAATAGGCGGTGTGGCCGGTGACCTCGGCCAGCTGGCGCAGGACCTCGTGGATCTGCGGCGGCCGTTGCATCGACGCGACGAGATCCCGGAACCGGCTAGCGATCTCCATCCCGAGGCCGTATTGGCCGTTCGATCTTCGGATCAGATAACCCTCGTAGGCCAACGTCCGCACCAGGTGGTACGTCGTGGGCAGCGCGATGTCGCACCGATGGGCGATCTGCTTGGCGTTGAGCCCCTCTGGGCTGTCTCCGACCTCTTCGAGGATCCGGAGCGCGCGAGACACGCTCTGGATCAGATCGGTCGGCCTCCCCGACAACATCTCGAACCGATCTCCTGCTGCGATGAGTGCTGTGAACTGTGAACTGGCTCGATGCCCCCCGCCGATCTTACCTGGCTCTCAGGTACAG
This sequence comes from Actinomycetota bacterium, assembly GCA_030838785.1. Classification (GTDB taxonomy): domain Bacteria; phylum Actinomycetota; class Acidimicrobiia; order IMCC26256; family BP-133; genus BP-133. Next base: position 4,862 of record JAUZEY010000209.1, read on the forward strand.
ATCGGCTGTCTCGTTCAGTATATGAAATGTCCTTGATCAGGGGAAACGATCGAACAAGGATCGTTCTGCGGGGGTTTGTCCGTTTTGCGCCCACCGTCAGATGATCTGCCGCGAAGGGGAGGCTACGTGAGCGAGAAGTACAAGAGTTACTACCCGGATCCATCCGAAACTCCCGCCATCGACGTCATGCCGGCGTCGAATGGCGAGTACGTACCCCCGGACCCGACTCCCGCTCAGCGGAAGATCATGGCCCTCCAGAGCGAGAAGATCGAGGAGGTGCGGCGCAAGTTCGGGATGAGCCGGCGGCAGTTCGTCCGGACCGCCGCGGCCTACTCGATCGGCGTCTGGGCCGTCGACAAGGTCACCGGGGGCAAGTGGGGCAGC
>JAUZEY010000343.1 GCA_030838785.1 Actinomycetota bacterium
TCGCCGAAGCGGTCCCGGACGGTCTCGATGGCCCGGAACTGGGCTTCGTAGACGGCCGGATCCTCGGAGTAGAGGCTCTGGCGGAACGAGAACCCGGCCCGGTCGTCGGACGGTGGCCGCACGGTGATCTCCGGCTGGCGGGACCAGTAGGCGGTCGGGCAGGCGGTGACGACGAAATTGGTGATGCCGATGCCTTCGAGCGCTTCGGCGGTGCTGTTGCCCCGCAGCGACGAGCAGGCCGAGCTGTCGTGGATGTAGCGGAGGATCTCGATCTCCTCCGGCTCGAACCGGACGTGCTCGGCCTTGCCCGCCTGCAACCCGACGCCGAACATGATGATCGGGATCTTGACCTTGCGGAACAGGTCGATCCCGAACTCGCGGGTCAGCCAGTCGGCCTGGATGTAGTTGCCGCCCTTGAGGACGAGGGCGTCGCACTCGTCGTTGACGGCGTCCCATTCCCCCTGGGGGGCGTCGCGCCGGATGATGAGCAGCTCGTCGTAGGCCAGCAGCCGGTCGGTGGCCTTGGTCACGAACCAGTCACCGATGTTGTGGGGCGACTCGTAGTTGAGGGCGGGCGAGGCGGCCTGGTCCATCTTGGCCGCCGGCACGTAGCGGTGATAGTCCAGCCCGATCTCGAGCGGGCCCTGGATGGTGGCGATCTTCATCTAGGTCACGTCCTTCTTCGTGCGGGGGCGGGGGCGCGTCGGGCTTCGGGGGCGTGTTGCCGCCGCCGGTGGCGGCGCCGCCATGAGCTCCGCGATGCGGGCGTCCCACAGACTGGTGTGGAGCCAGGTGTTGAACCGGCTGGTGAGGCGGCGCAGCGCCGTCGGGTAGGACTGCCCTTCGAGGTGGTACAGCTCGGCGGCGGGGAGGTACCAGCAGTCGTAGCCGAGCTCGCCGATGCGCAGGCAGAGGTCGGAGTCCTCGTAGTCGCCCTGCACGTACGCCCCCGACAGGCCGCCGACCTTGTCCCACATCTCGCGGGCGAGGAGCAGGCAGGCGCCGGTGACGGCCGGGACGACCCGGGTTTGCGCCGCGGCCGGGAACGACCGGTGCAGGCCCTTGTAGTAGTGGGCGTTCTCCCACAGGGGCGACCCTTCCGGCCGCAGGAAGTACATCCCGGCGTGCTGGATCGAGCCGTCCTCGTACACGAGCTTCGGGCCGACCGCACCGGCCTTCGGCGTCCGGTCGAGGAAGTCGGTCATGGTGGAGAGCCAGCCGGGCCGGTCGGGCAGGACGTCGCTGTTGAGCAGCAGGAGGAGCCGGCCGCGGGCCACCGAGACACCGGCGTTGTTGGCGTCGGCGAAGCCGAGATTGCGGTTCAGCACCACCGTCCGGAAGGGAACGCCGTAGAGCCGGTGCAGCGCCGCCGAGGCGCCGGCCAGCTCGTCGGCCATCTCGGGCGAGTCGAGCACGTAGACGAGATCGGCGCCGACCACGTCGGGGTCGTCGACGAAGTGGGAGAGCTGGTGCTCGACGAAGTCGATCCGCCTGAAGAGGGGGACGATCACGCTCGTTTCGGGTTCGGTCGGTGGGGTGCCGTACTGGGTGACCGAGGCGATGGCTCCCGACCAGTGCTGGCGGGCACCGAGCTTGCGGAGGGCGGGAGAGGTGTGGCCCCGCACGAGGCTGTCATCGCCCGGCGCCTCGTGGGCCAGGTCGGCGAGAACGACCGAGCGGGTCAGCGAAGGATCGTCCACCACCGCCGGGGCGGCGGTCTCCACGACCACGCCGGCCGCGTTGCGCAACTCGAGCACCCAGCCCTCGGCGAGGACGCTCGGCGCCGGTAGCTCGACGTGGACGACGAAGCCCGACCGGGCGCGGCCCTGCTCCTCGGGTGGAACGCCGTAGAACTGCTCCACGTCGGGCCGGGGGAAACGGGCCAGGGTGCCGGCCAGATCGACCCGCAGGCCCTCCGGCGACAGCGCGGCGAGGCCGGTGATCTCGGCCGAGGCGTCGCGCATCCAGCCGCGGACGTAGAAGCTCCGGTCGTCGAGGCGGTGGACGGCGTCGATGAAGAGGCCCTGGGCGACGTCGACGGCGATCTGGCAGTGGGGTGCCCGGGGCCGGACCGCGTCCCGGAAGCGGCGCAACTCGCCGGCGAGGCGGGAGGCCGGCCAACCGGACGCCGCCTCGCCCATCGTCGTCGCCATGAGGCTCTGCGCCTCCCTGCGCACCTCGGCGCCGACGGCGGCGAGTCCGAACCAGGCCAGGCTCTCGGCATCGGTCACCTCGATCCGGGTCGGGTCGAGGAGGGCGCACCGGCCGCCGACGTCGAGGACGGCCGCTTCCAGCGCCGGCACGCCGGTGGCGACGGCCAGGAATCCGATGGCTCCCTCGCCGGCCTCGTCCCGGGAGAAGACGATCGACCGCACCGCCAGGTCCGGCAGGCCGTCCGTGTCCCAGCCGGGGTCGGCCCCGGGCGCGTCGGCGCACCAGCCGGCGAGGGCGAGGATGCCGTCGCCGAGCCAGCAGGCGAATTCGGCGCGGCCGGGAGATCGGTCGGAGCCGGCCGGGAGGGGGTCCGCTCCGGTGGTGGCGAGGCGGGGTTCAGCCAGCACGGGCGCTCCTTTCCCGCGCCGACCCGGAGCGGGCGGCGAGGACGTCGTCGTAGAGGTCGGCCAGGGTCGTCACGTGGCGGGCCAGCGGGTGCACCTCGCCGATCCCGGCCCGGAGCCGTTCCCACAGGCCGGGCGTCGCCAGCGCCCGTTCGATCGTGTCGGCCAGGCTCCGCGGATCACCAGCCCGGAAGTGCAGGCCGTCCACGCCGTCGGTCACCTTTTCGGCCATGCCGCCGATGTCGCTGCAGATCACCGGCCGCCCATGGGCGAAGGCCTCCTGGATGACGAGCGGCGCGTTCTCCCACCAGATCGACGGGACCACCACCCAGTCGACCGCCCGCATGAGGGCGGAGAGCTCGTCGGGGCGGTAGCGGCCGACCAGGGTGACGTCGTCGCCGGCGGTCTCGAGCAGCGAGCGGAACAGGGCCTGGAAGTCCTCCGGCTGGTGCTCGATGTTGGCGCCGTGCAGCCGCAGGGTCGCGTGCGCGGCCGCCCGTTCGGTCAGGAGCTTCATCGCCGTCAGGAGGACGTCAGCGCCCTTGAAGGCGGTGAACTGCCCGAAGTAGCCGATGCGGTTCCGGAACCCGTCCCCGGCGTCGTCCTCCTCGCCGCGGGCGGGAGCGGCGAGGAGCGGCGGGCGGCCGTTCTCCTCGACGGTGATGCGGTCCCGGGCGATGCCCCAATCGGCGTAGCGGTCGGCCAGGAACCGGCTGGGTGACACGAACCGGTCGACGACACCGAGGTGCGATTTGATGAACCGCTCCCGGAGGAAGAACTCCTGCGGGGGGATCGCCGGGAAGCACTCGTGGCACCGTCGGGGGGAGGCGGCGAGGCACCGCTCGCCGGTGGTGCGGAACATCTGCCCGTTGTTGTGGCAGATCGGCACGTACTCGTGGAGGGTGTAGACGATCGCGGAGTCGGGCAGCGTCCGGCGTGTCTCCCGCAGGATGTCGTAGCCGAGGAACAGCGTGTGCTGGAAGTGCACGACCTCGGGCCGGTAGGCGGCGAGGAAGTCCCGGTAGAACTTGGTGTAGACGTCCTTGTTGCGCGACGTCGACAGGAACCAGTCGTAGTCGGCGATGTCGGTGTGGAAGAAGTACTGGTTGGGGTCGCCGCCCGCCGGCTCCAGGAGGGTTCCCTCGTGGACGCGCCCCGTCCGCGACACGGGCGGCCCGGTGCGGGCGAGGAGGATCGGGTCGTAGCGCCCCGAGTCCCGCATCGCGCCGTAGAGCTCGAGGGCGTAGGTCTCGGCGCCGCCGGGCATGACGGCGGGATGGTTGTGGACGACGTAGAGCACCTTCGGCACGGGATGCATCTCCTCAGTTGTCGAGGGCGAAGAGGGCACAGGTGTCCTCACGGTCGAGGACGAGCCGGCCCCTGCTCTCCAGGTGACGGCGGAGACCGGCGTAGTAGTCCAGCCACCACCGGGCGGTGGCCGGGAAGAGCACGAACCGGACGCCGTGGCGCCGGAGCTCCTCGATGTGGGCGACGGCGGCGGCGCTGTCGTGGGGGTGGTACCCGGCCCAGCGGCCGTCGGCGTTGCGGGGGTAGTGCCAGCCGATGCGGCCGTCGAGGTCGACGAGGCTCTCGTCTCCCCGGCTGGCCACCGCCACGACCGACCCCACCGGCACCAGCGTCCGGACGATCGCCTTGACCCGGCTGACGAGCCGGACGTAGTCGGCGGCGGGAACGGCGTCGCCGGCCGCCACCGGGACTTCGCTCGGCAGGGCCGCGGCGTGATCTTCGGGGGCCGGCGGCGCGCCCGGCGCCGGGCGCAGTTCCTCCAGCCGGCGGAGCACCTCCCGCTGTCCGGCCCGGGTCTCGCCTCGGAGGCGGGCGCACTCGGCTTCGAGGGCCGCCAACCGCTCGGTCAGGGCACTGATGACGGCGGCCTGCTCGTCGAGCCGGCGGACGAGTTCGTCCTCGGCCCGGCGCGGGCGGGGGTGGGCGGGAGCCTTGGAGACGGTCACGGCCTGCCCCCGGGAGCGAGGGAGAAGACGGCGCAGTCGTCCCCGTCGATCAGTGAGCGGTGGCAGCGATGCAGGTGGCCGGTGAACGCGGCGTAGTGGTCGAGCCACCAGCGGGACGGGCCCGGGATGGCGAGGTGGGTGGCGCCCCTGCGCCAGGCGTCGTCGAGAGCGGCGATGGCGGCGGCGCTGTCGGCCGGGTGGTACCCGGCCCACAGGCCGGCCGCGTCGGCGGGAAAGTGCCAGCCGGTACGTCCCGGAAGGTCGAGGAGGTCGTCGTCGCCCCGGCTGACCACCGCCACCGTCGACCCGGCCGGCGTGGCCGTGCCGACGACCGCCCGGACCCGGGCCGCCAGCCGGCGGTACGCCGGCCCGGTGAGACCGGGCGGCTCCGGCGGCTCCTGGCGGGCCGCCACGATCCGCTGTACGGCGACCAGGGCGTCGAGAAGCTCGTCGTCGGCGTCGGCTCCCGCCGGCGCGAGGGCGGGCGCCGGGGCGTCGTCGGCGTCGCCGCCGGCTGCGCCCGGGAGCGGTGCTCGGCTGGCGCCGCCGACCGTGAGGCGCACGACTTCCCCGAGGAGTTCGGCGACCTGCGCCGCCCGGGCCCGCAGCAGTCGCTCGCTGCTGCGTTCCCGCACGCCGTCGTGCACCGTGGCCAGCAACGGGGAGGCCGACAGGCGCACCGGGTGCGTGTCGGCGTAGGCGATCCGCAGCAGCCCGTCCTCGAGATAGGTGCGGACGTCGTCGGGTTCCACCCTCGCCGCCCACCGTTCCCGGTAGAGCCGTCCGTTGGCCGACGCCTCCGCCGAGCGGCGCTCCCGGGTGGCCGACTCGAGGTGCACGACCTCGCTGGCCGGGCAGTAGCGCACCGCCCAGCCGGCCTGGCCGAGGCGCAGGCACAGGTCGACGTCCTCGTGGCCGTTGCGGAAGGCCGTGTCGAAGCCGCCGGCGGCGGCGAAGACGGATCGCCGCACGAGGAGGCAGGCCCCGGTCACGACCTGGAAGGTCCGGGCCCGGTTGACGGCGGGGTGGTCGGCGGGGAAGCCGGCATAGACGTGGTGGGGGTTGCGGTCCTCCCCGACGACGACGCCGGCGTGCTGCACGGTGCCGTCGGGGAAGAGCAGCTTGGCCCCCACCACGGCCGCCCCGGGATGGGCGTCGGCCTCGGCCACCAGCGCGGCCAGCCATCCCGGCCGGGGAAGCGTGTCGTTGTTGAGGAAGACGACGTACTCGCCGCCGGCGGCCGCCGCGCCGTCGTTGCAGGCAGTGGCGAACCCGGCGTTGCGGGCATGCCTGACGACCCGCAGGGGGGCTCCGCCGGCGAGGCGGGCGGTGAGGATCGCGGCCGTGTCGTCGGTGGAGCCGTCGTCCACGACGATGATCTCCGTCTCCACCCCGAGGGGGGCGCCGAGGAGGGCGTCAAGGCAGGCCCGGGTGAGGGCGGCACGGTTGAAGACCGGGATGACCACCGAGGCCCGGATCATCGGGCGGCCGCCGTCACGTCGTCGGAGCCGGGCGCGCCGTCGCAGTCGTCCGGGCCGAGGGGACGGAAGGCGAACAGCGAACAGTCGTCGTCGTCCACGACGGCGTCGGCCGTGTCGACCAGGTGGGCCGCCAGTTCGCCGTAGTACGCCAGCCACCAGCGGGAGTCGGCCGGGAGCAACAGATGGGTGGCGCCGCCGGCCCGCTGCGCCTCGAGGGCCGCGACGGCGGCGGCGCCGTCGGCCGGATGGTGGCCGGCGTAGCCGCCGTCGCCCCCCTGGGGAAAGTGGGAGGCCGGATGGCCGAGGTCGAGCAGTTCCTCGTCACCCTTGCTGACCACCAGCACCCGGGCCTCGGCGGGCAGCACCCGCCGGGCGGTGGCCCGGATCCGTTCGGCCGCGCCGTGGTAGCGCTCGCCCGTCCTCCGGCTGTGGGGCTGCCACTGCACGCCCCACTTCTCCTCGAACCGGCGGCGGTTCTCCTCGAACAGGCGGTTGTACTCACCTCCGGCGACGAGGGCCCCGAACGACGCCTCCCCGAAGTGGTGGACGTAGACGTCCTCGGCGCAGACCAGCCGGTAGCCGGCCTGGCGGAGACGCTGGGCGTAGTCGTCGTCCTCGAACAGGCCGAGCCCGAAGCCCTCGTCGAGCGGGCCGACGTCGTCGAGCACCTGCCGGCGGAAGGCGGTGCAGAACAGGGCCAGCATCGGAATGTCGAACGACGCCCCGGCGTACCCCTCCGCCCGGTGGGCGGCGAAGGCGAGGAGTTCGCCATAGGTCCCGTATGCGGCGTCGATCTCGGCCTCGTTGCCGATCCGGCCGGTGACGGGCCCGACCGCCCCGACGCCCGGGTCATCGAGATGAGCGAGCAGTCCCGTCAGCCAGCCGGGAGCGACGATCGTGTCGTTGTTCAGCACGACGACCGCGGCGGCGGTCGCCGCCCGCACGCCCTGGTTGACGGCGGCGGCGAAGCCGCGGTTCGTCCGGTTGCGCACCACCCGGACCCGGGGATCGGCGATGCCGAGGCGCTCCAGGTAGGCGGGTGTGCCGTCGGTGGAGGCGTTGTCGACGACGATCAGCTCGAGGTTCGGTCCGGCCGGACCGTCGCCGGAGCCGGCGTCGGCCAGCACCGACTCGAGGCACAGCCGGGTGCAGACGAGGTTCCCGTACGTCACGACGACGACGCTGACCGCGGCCTCCGGCTGATCGCCGGGAGCCACCGCCGGCGGCAGCCGGCGGGCGACGACCTGCGCCGCGGTGCCCTCGGGGAGGACGAGCGGGCGGCGGGAGACCGGCGTCAGCACGAGGTCGGGCGAGGCCGACGGCACCGCTGGCCGCGACCACGGCCGGGCGGTCCGCGGCGCCGGGCGCAGGCCGAGGTGGTCGAGCATGTCGCCGATGACGGTCTCGGCGCCGAAGTGCTCGCGGGCGATGTCCCAGGCGGCCTTGGACTCCCGGGTGTAGTCGGCGGTGATGCGCTGCAGGGCCTCCGCCGCCTCGAGGAGCTCGGTGAAGGCGAACAGTCCGGCGCCGGTTGGCAGCACCCGGCCGAAGCCGGTGTCCTGGGTCACGACCGGGCGGCCGGCGGCCAGATAGGTGGCGCTGCGGTCACTGAACCATCCGCTCCGCAGACGCACGTTCTGGTCCTTGGCCACGGTGAACTCGCCCCGGGAGGCGGCGATGTAGGCCCGGTAGGTGTCGAGGTTGCGGGAGACGTCGAGGCCGGAGCGGACCGCCCACCGATGGCGCTCGAGGAGCGCCCGGGCGTCATCGTCGATGGTCGACAGGGCCAGTTCGAGGGGAACGCCCGACAGCTCCGGCAGGTCGAGGAACTTGAGGAACTCGTGGTGCTTGCTCCAGCGGTACGTCTCGCCGTCGAGCGTGACGTCGCGCCAGTTCTGGCGCCAGTTGCCGATGGTGGTGAAGGCCGGGCCGGCCGGCAGCCCCCGCGCCTCCCACAGGTCGACCAGCACCGGCTGGCGGGTCGGCAGGAACGTGAACCCGCTGTCCACGGGCAGGCGGCAGTCGGGCTGCCCGAGGTTCTCACCGAAGGTGAAGAAGGCGCTGTGGGGTTCGAGGAAGGCGATGGTCTCGGTGCGGCGCTCGTGCAGCTCGACCTGCAGCTCGCAGGGGTCGGTCTCCACGTAGACGAGGCGCCCAGTGGCGGAGTGCTCCGGCCGGGGCTTGGTGGCGCCGTGCAGGTTGAGGATGACGGCGGCTTCGGCGTAGAGCCGGGCGAGCTCACCCTCGCTCATCCCGACGCAGCGGCCGTCGCCGTGGAGGGCGTGGAAGGCCCAGCGGCCGTCGAGGCCGAAGCGGTGCATGACCCGGGAGATGAAGCCGGCGGCGAGCGCCGTGCTGTCGTCGTCGGGACGGGTCATGAGCATCGACGGTGTACCGGCGTGGGCCTCGACGTAGTAGGCGTCGAACCCGAGACGCTCGAGGCCCATCAGGTAGTGGATCGTCTGCCAGACGACACCGCCGACGGGCATCTTGCTCATCAGCCCGAGGACGACCGCCTTCGGCCGGCCCGCGACGGCGGGCAGCGGTGAGAAGTGCGATGCCGGCGATACGGCCTGAATGACGGCGACCGGCGAGGCGGCCGCCGGCGCCGGGGCCGGCGCGTCCGGGGTGGGTCCCGGCGGGAGCGCGGCCGGGGCGCGCCCGCCGGTCTGGGCCGCCCACAGCGTGCGGTAGAGGCCGCCGACGGCCATGAGTTCGTCGTGGGTGCCCTGCTCGACGAGCCGCCCTCCGTCGAGGACCAGGATCCGGGTCGCCCGGCCGATGGTGGAGAGCCGGTGGGCCACGATGAACGTGGTACGGCCGGCCATCAGCCGGTCGAGGGCGGCCAGGATCACGCCTTCGGTGCGGGAGTCGATCGACGAGGTCGGCTCGTCGAGGATGAGGATGGGGGCGTCTTTGAGGAAGGCCCGGGCGATGCAGATCCGCTGCCGCTCCCCGCCCGACAGCATCGCCCCCCGCTCCCCGAGCTTCGTGTCGTAGCCGTTGGGGAGGGCCGTGATGAAGTCGTGGGCGTTGGCCTGCTTGGCCGCCTCGACGATCTCGTCCATGGTGGCCTCGAGCCGGCCGTAGAGGATGTTGTCGGCGATGGTGGCCAGGAAGAGCAGGGGCTCCTGGAGGACGACGGCCACGTTCTGGCGCAGCGAATCGAGCGTGAGGTCGCGGACGTCGTGGCCGTCGACCAGCACGCGCCCGCCGCCGGCCTCGTAGAGCCGGGGGATCAGGTTCACCAGCGTCGACTTGCCCGCCCCGGTCGGGCCGACGAGGGCGATGACCGACCCGGCGGGGGCGTCGAAGGAGACGTCCCCGAGGGTCTCCGTGCGGGACGGGTAGGCGAACGACACGGCGTCGAAGGTCACGTGCCCCTCGACGCGGTCGAGGGCGACGGCGCCGGGCCGCTCGGTGATCTCCGGCTCGGTGTCGAGCAGCTCGAGCGCCAGCCAGAAGTCGACCAGCTGCTCCTGCCAGGCGCCCATGGTGTAACTGATGGTCTGCAGCGGGCGGTAGACGCTGGCGATGTAGCCCATCATCACCAGGAGCTCTCCGACGGTGAGCCGGTGGGCGAGGACGTGGGCGGCGCCGAAGCCGAGCACGAGGGCGGTGCCGGCGGCGGTGATGACGTTGACCGCCAGCGAGTACAGCGTCTGCTTGACCGTGATGCCGACGCGCAGCCCGATGGCGTGCTCGGCCTGGTCGGTGAAGCGGCGCAGCTCGTGGTCTTCCCGGCGGAAGGCGAGGATGACCCGGAGCATGGCCATCGACTCGTGGACGACCGACAGGGAGAGCCCTTCCGCATCGCGGGTTTTGATGAGGCGGGGTTCGATGTGCTTGGCGTAGAAGACCGTCGAGTAGTAGATGAACGGGACCACGGCCAGGGAGAGCAGCGCCAGCAACGGGTCGAGGCGCAGGGCGATGAGGAACATCCCGAGCAGGGTGAGGACGCTCTGGACCAGCGCCGGGATCTCGACCACGATCCGGCCCAGCGCGGTGGTGTGCGTGTTGATGTTCTGGGCGAAGTACCCGGCGCGGTGGGTGTCGTGGTAGCTGAGGGAGAGCTGCTGGGCCCGCTGGAACAGGTCACGGCGGAAGTCGAGGCGCAGCCGGCAGTCGAGCTTCGTGTTGACGTACTCGGTGAGGACGCTGAGGCAGTTGGAGGCCAGCGCCAGCACCAGCCCGAACAGCGCGGCCACGATGATCAGCATGTGCGGGTCGCGTCCGAAGGTGCCGGCCACCGTCCCGGTGATGGCGTGCTGGCCGAGGACGGAGTCGACCAGGAAGGCCATGGGCCATGGCTCGGCCAGGCTGATGACGACGGCCACCAGCATGAGCCCGACCGACAGCCCGGCCAGGGGCCAGTACCGGCGGAGGTAGGGGAAGACCCGCCGGAGATGGCGCCAGGAGCGGGCGCCGGGCGCGTAGCCGCCGGGGTGCTCGTGGCCGCCGTTCATGGGGTGCCTCCGGCGGCGCGGACGATGGCGGCGCGCAGACCCGGGCCCGTCCGCCACACACCGGTGGCGACGTCGGCGGCCGCCGCCGCCGCCACCACCAGCCCGAGAACCGGAGCGGTGAGAGTGGCCAGCGCCAGCAGCACGGCGGTGCCCGCTGCCGAACCCGGCCGGACCCGGCGTCGGAGCCGCATCTGGACGACGCCGGCGGGGAAGGCGGAGGTGACGAGGTCGGCCTGCACGAGGACGGAGGCGACGACGGCCACGTCGCGCTCGTCCCAGTCGCTGGGCGGGAGAATCCGCCGGCCCGTCCGCCGCAGCGTTTCGGCGATGGCGGCCGCCGTCCGCTCCCGGGGCCCGTCGACCGGCAGGGCGAGCGCTCCGCCGGGGAGCGAGCGGGCGGGGCCGGCGAGCGGCGGCGGGGCGGCGAGGCTGTGGAGGGCGTCGGCCCGCCCCCGGAGACGTCCCCAGGTGCGGGCCAGCGGCTGGGCCAGCCAGAGGGCGGCGGTGGCGACCCGCAACCGGAGCCGCCCCTGCCCGAGGGCGCGGGGCGGCGAGACCCGGGCCGCGTCGACGCCGAGCAGGGCGGCGAGCAGGGCCGCGCCGGCCAGGGCGGGGAAGCCGAGGACGCCCGAGGCGAGAGCCAGCGGGGCCGTGGCCACCAAGCCGGCGGCCACCGGCACGCCGAGTTGGTGGGCGACGTCGAGGGCGAACCCGCCCCCGCCGTAGACGGACTGGTAGCCCGCCGTGCCGAACCGCCCGCCGTAGACACGACCGCCGGTTCGGCGCGGCCCGCCGACCGGGTTGTAGATCCGGCCCTGCCAGCGGGCCGCTCCGAGCCCGTTGTAGCGGTGGGGGTGGCGGGCGGCGACGAGCGCCTCGGCCCGGCCGTAGCCCCGCTGCTGGCGCAGGAAGGCCCGGGCTCCGGGGCGCCGATGGTGCCAGACCAGCGCGGCGGGATGGAACGCGATGCCCCGACCGGCGTCGAGCACTTTCCAGCAGACGTCGACGTCGTCGCCGGCGGCCGTGTAGACGTGGTCGAAGCCGCCGATCCCGGCCAGGACGTCACGGCGGAAGGCCATGTTGCAGCCCGGCACGTGCTCCGCCCGGTCATCGGCGGTGAGGACATGGACCGGCCCGCCCGGAGCCCGCGCCACACGCGCCGCGCCGACCGGGTCGCCGGCGGGGGGGACGTTGGGACCGCCGACGCCGCCGAGGCGGGGATCGTCGAGACCCAGGGCCAGGTAGTACGGCCACTCCGGCGTCGGATAGGCGTCGGCGTCGAGGTAGGCCACGATCTCGCCCCCGGCCGCCTGCCAGCCCGCATTGCGGGCCACCGAGAGGCCACCGTGGGGGATCCTGACCAGGCGGGCGCCCGGGTGGCGGCGGGCGATGTCGGCGGTGGCGTCGGTCGAGCCGTCGTCCACCACGACCACCTCGAGGCCGGGGTAGTCGAGGGCGCAGGCGTGCCGCAGGCACTCCTCGAGCGTGGCAGCGGCGTTGTAGGCGCAGACGACCACGGAGATCGCGGGCCATCCGTTGGGTGCCCGCAGGCCGGACACGGTGGCGGCGTTCCAGCGGCGGGCGACGTCCAGTGCCGGGCGGGGCGACCGGTCGGCCCGGGTGAGGCCGAAGTGCCACCCCTCCACGGCGGCGGTGCCGACCCACCACTCGTCGGTCCAGGAGAACACGCACGTCCCGGCGACACCGCGCTCCAGGGCCGTCCCCAGCTGCCAGTCGAGGGCGGATGCCTGGGCGACCTCGCCGACGCCCCCGGCGGGTCCGGGCCCCGCATCGAGGCCGGTCTCGCCGAGCACGACGGGCAGGTCGCCGGCCACGGTGTGGAGATGGGACAGGTACGACCGCAGGTCGGCGGCCCGCTCCAGGAACACGTTGAAGGTGAGGAAGTCGAGCCCCGACAGCGGCAGGTACTCGGCCGTCGGGTAGTTGCCGTAGGTCACGAGCCGGTCGGAGTCCTCGTCCCGCACGGCGTCCGCCAGCTCGGCGATCACCGCCGCCACCCGGCGGGCCCCCACGAAGCGCACCACGTCGCCCGGCACCTCGTTGCCGATGCACAGACCCATGACGGGTTCCGCGGCGGCCAGGTCCCGGGCCGCCCGGCGCACCGCCACCGCGCCGGCCCGGGCGACCTCGCGGCACTGCCGGCGGGAGGCGCCCAAAAGGTAGCGCCAGTCGGGCCAGTAGATACCGGCGAGCAGGTGCAGCCCGGTGTCGGCGGCGAGTTCGACGACGTCGGCCGGAGGTTCGGTGTACGTCCGGACAACGGTGAAGCCGGCGTCCGCAATGTCGACGAAGTCCCTCTTGATCCGATCGCGGTCCGGATAGCGGGCACCGTCGTCACGGGGCTCGAAGGTCCCGTAGGTCACACCGGAAAAGCGGAACCGCTCACCCCCGAGGGCGAAGAATTTTCCGTCGACCGTGACTCGGCTGGCGGGCGTCGGCCCTCTATCTCCCGGATGCATGACCACCGGTGTCGGCAGGCCCTTCAGCGCCCTTGAGATCCGCCCCCACCGGCTGACGGTCAAGAATTGCGGACTATCTGGACCACCGAAACAAGGCTTTTTCTTGCCGTTGATCCGCTCTTAAGACAACGCCCAGGTTGCCCGGCCCGTATGCCGGAAACACGGCCGGGGCAATCCACCCGCCCTCTCACTCCGGGGCGCGAGTGCCGTAAACGCACGGGCTCCGGCAAAGGCATCTCAGCACCGAGGTCTCTGACAACTTCAGCGCGGGCGAGGGCCGAAGCAGGAACGGGCACCTGGGCCGCAGAACCTAACTATAGTGATTTACTTGATTTAGTGTAGATAAGATCGGTGCCAGAAGTCCGCCCCACCCCGAGGTCGACCCTGCCCGGCCGAAAGGAACCCTTCGTGTCCCACACCAGCAGCCCCGACCGCATCCTCGACTGCCGCCACCTGTCGTGCCCCCTGCCGGTGGTGAGGACGGCGCAGGCCATCAAAGAGCTCGACGCCGGCCAGGTGCTGCTCGTGATGGCCACCGACCCCGGTTTCGCCCTCGACATCCGGGCCTGGTCGTCGCGCGCCGGCCACGACCTCGTGGACGTCGCCGAGGACGGCGGCGCCTACCACGTCCTGCTGCGCCGCAGCTGACCCCGATCGATCGAATCCCGCTGAGGAGATTGACGATGAGCGAGAACAACGGTCAGAAGCGCATGTCCGTCGTGTGCTGGAGCGCCGACCTGGACCGGGTGTGGCCGGTCCTCATCCTCTCCACCACCGCCGCCGCCTCGGGCCTGGAGGTGAACGTCTTCTTCACCTTCTGGGGACTGCGCGTCCTGCAGCGCAACGACGTCCGGGTCACCGGCAAGAACTGGATGCAGAAGGGCGAGTCCCTCGTCGATCGAGGCGGGACGGACCACCTCAAGCTCGGCAAGATCCACTTCGCCGGCGCCGGCACCAAGATGATCAAGAAGCTGGCCGACTCCTACCACGTCGCCTCGCCGACCGAGCTGCTCGACATGGCCAAGGACCTCGGCGTCAACCTCCACCCCTGCCAGATGACCATGGACCTCTACGGGCTGACGAAGGACGACTTCATCGACGGCCTGGGAGCACCGATGGGCGCGGCCAGCTTCATCGACATGGCGGCGGACTCGGACATCACCCTGTTCATCTGACCGCCGCCGTTCCTGATGAGGAGTCCTGACGCGATGTCAGTCGAAAACTTCCGCTCCTTCCCGGCCACCGGAACCGGGCTGGAGCCGCCGACCATCGCCATCGTCGGTGGCGGAGCCAGCGGCCTGATCACCGCGGCCCAATTGCTCCGCCACCGCGCCCCGGTCCGAATCGTGCTCGTCGAAGAACGCCCGAGGCTGGGTCGCGGCGTCGCCTACGACACGACCTGCGACGCCCATCTCCTCAACGTCCCGGCGGCCGGCATGAGCGCCTACCCCGACGACCCGGGCCACTTCATCCACTGGGCCCGCACGCGCCGCCCGGAGGCGCACGCCGGTTCGTTCCTGCCCCGCCGCCTCTACGGCGAGTACCTGGAGTGGTGCCTCGACCATGAGATCGAGGAGCCTCGGCGCCGCACGACGTTCACCGCCGTCCGGGGACGGGTTGCCGCTGTCGTGCCCGGCCCCGATGGAGTGCGGCTCGAACTCGCCGACGGCGGCACTCTGCGGGCCGACACGGTCGTCCTCGCCCTCGGGAACTCGGCGGGCCCGAAGCCGTTGGCGGCGGAGCCCGGCAGTGCCGTGCGCGACGCCTGGCAGGCGGGCGCACTGGAGCACCTGCCCCCCGGTCGCCCCGTGGCTCTCGTCGGCACCGGCCTGACGGCGGTGGACGTCATCGTGGCCCTCGACGACGCCGGGTTCGACGGCCCGATCCACGCCGTCTCCCGCCGCGGCCTCCTGCCCCGGCCCCACCAGCCGGTCCCGCCCGCGGTCGCCCTCCTGATTGCCAGCACGGCCGGCGAGCCCACCGCCGCCACAAGCGGCCTGACCGACGAGCGGAACGAGGCGTGGCCCCGGACGGCCCGGGCGCTGGTGGCGGCGCTCCGGGCAGAGGTCGACCGCGCCGCCGCCCGGGGCCGTGACTGGCGCACGGTCGTCGACGGGCTCCGGCCGCACACCCAGGCCCTCTGGGCGTCGCTGCCCGAACCGGAACGGGCCCGTCTCCACCGTCACGCCCTGCGCTACTGGGAGGTGCACCGGCACCGCATGGCCCCCGAGATCGCCGAGCGGCTGGACGCCCTCCGCCGCGCCGGGCGCCTGGAGATCACCACCGGACGCGTCGTCTCGATCACCGCCCGGCCCGGTGGGGGCGCCGGCCTGACCATCCGTCCCCGCCGGCGCGGCGCCGCCGGGCCGGTGCGGGCGTCCTCGCCCGACGTCGTGATCGAGGCCGGCGCGGTCATCCGCTGCACCGGCCCGACAGAGCGACTGGCGTCGGTCGGAGACCCGCTGCTCGACGGGCTCTTCCGCCAGGGAGACGCCCGCCCCGGCCCGCTCGGCCTCGGCCTCGACGTCGACGGCGACGGCCGGCTCCGGGACCGGGGTGGCCGCCCCTCGGACAGCTTGTGGGCCCTCGGCCCCCTCCGCCGGGGCGCCCTGCTGGAGACGACCTCCATCCCGGAGATCCGGGAGCAGGCGGCCGCTCTGGCCCGCGTTCTACCGGGCGCTGCCCTGGCGGCGCAGACCGGCTCCATCCTCGAGGAGGCCCTGTGATCCACGAACCGTTCGTAGACCCTGTCCCCACCGCCACGAGCGGCGGCACCGGCTCGCCCGGCCCGTCCGGGCTCGCGGTCCACATCCTGGAGACGCCCGGGCTGGGCGACCGCTCCTACCTGGCGACCGAGGGCCGGGTGGCCGTCGTCATCGACCCCCAGCGTGACATCGACCGGGTCTTGAAGCTGGCCGATAGCCTCGGGGTGTG
>JAUZEY010000354.1 GCA_030838785.1 Actinomycetota bacterium
CGCCCCGCCGGCAATGGCGCCGTCGGTCGTGGCGCCGACGGGCCGCGGACCGTCCGGACCGGCAGCCAACCCGATCGCCCTGAAGACCTTGCTGGGCAACGCCGTTCCCGCCGACTGGGCGCCGCACCAGGCCCGCACCGAGGCGACGCCGGCCCACGCCGCACCGTCGGATACTGCCCGCGACACCCCGGTCGGGGGGCCGAGCGCGCTGCGGGACGCAGCGGCAGCCGCCCGATCGAGCGACCGTCCGTCGTTGCCGCGGCCGGTGCGCACCACGTCGGATCCGGGGCCGTTGCGCTCGCTGGTTCCGTCCCCGAGCGGTCCCGTGAAACGGCCCGGGCGACCGCCCCACCCGCTGCAGTCACTGTTCGCCGATCCGACGCCGTTGCCGGCCGACCCGTTCCCCGCAGACCCGTTCCCCGCCGACCCGTTCCCGGCCGACCCGTTCCCGAGTGGGCCCGGGACGACCCCGGCGACGCCGGCGGACGCCGTTGCCGCACTTTCCGGCGACGGCCCCGACTCCCGGCCCGAGGTTCGGGACACGAGTGCAGCGGTGACGGACCCGGCGGTGGCTACAGTCGCCGGCGATGAGCCAGCTCTCCTTCGACGCCGCGACGGCTAAGAGTCTCGAAAAGGCCTACCACAAGCGGGACATGATCCGGCGTCGACGCCTCGTGCTGGTGGCTCTGGGCGCCGCGCCGGGGGAGCGGATCCTCGATGTGGGCTGCGGGCCGGGTTTCTACGAGCGTGAGCTGCTCGACGAGGTGGGCGAGCAGGGCTCGATCGTGGCCGTAGACGCCAGCCCCGACATGCTGGCCCTGGCCCGCCGGCGCTGCGACGGGCAAGGCAACGTCAGCTTCCTGGATGGCACTGCCACCGCCCTGCCCGTCGATGACGGTGACTTTGACGCCGCGCTCTGCGTGCAGGTGATGGAGTACGTCGCCGACCCGAGTGCGGCGCTGGCCGAGATGCACCGGGCGCTGCGCCCGGGAGGGAGGGTGCTGGTCTGGGACGTCGATTGGGCCACCGTCTGGTGGCACAGCGACGATCCCGACCGCATGCGCCGGGTGCTGACCGGCTGGGACGAGCATCTCGTGCACCCCTCACTGCCCCACACGCTCGGCGCCCAGTTGCGGGCGGCCGGCTTTTCCGACGTGGCTGTCGCCGGTCACAGCTTCGCCACCGTCGACTACGACGACGAAACGTTCGCCGTGGCAATGCTCGGCATGGTGGCCGACTTCGTCCCCGGCCGCGGCGGCGTGACCGGGGACGAAGTGGCGGCCTGGACAGCGGAGCAGCGCGACCTGGCCGAACAGGGCCGGTTCTTCTTTGAAGGAACCCAGTTCTGTTTCACGGCCACGAAGCTCGCCTGAAGCAGCGAGATCAGGTCAGCGGCGCGCTCCGATACGGCGGGAGCAGACCGGCCACTGGCCCCAGCCGCTGCGGGCCTGGAGTCGGCGGGCGGCGTCGTCCTGCATCTCCGGCGGGGCCTGGTGGGGCAGGCCGGGGAAGCCGAGGGTGCGCCAGGTCCGGGGGTGGAACTGGTAAGCGCCGTAGAAACCGTTGCCGGTGTTGGTGCCGTATTGGCCACCGGACTCGCAGTTGCGGAGCCGGGTCCACACGTCGCCGACGTCGGCCAGCACCCGGACGGCGGAACGCGCCGCCCGGAACCGGAACTGCCGGTACGCCCGATGGGCGGCCGGACGCCGGGAGAGCGGGGCCGCCCCGGCGGGATCGGCGGAGAGATCGCTGCTGAGCAGCGCGGTTGCCACCAGCAAAGCGGCGGCCAGTAGGAAAACCCGTTGAAGCAGGTTGCGCATCTTGCGCCTCCTTGAAGTCACGGAAACCCGGAGGGCTTCAGGTGTGGCCTGGGAATGCGGGCAACCGTCCGTTGCATGCACGGATGCAGACGACAGCCCACGGGGGTGATCGATAGGCGGCTCCTTTCGCCGGCGCGTCAAGGCGGTCCGGAAAGTTGGGGTTCGCCACCAGCCGCGTTTGGGGCGGGGCGGACAGTGGGAAGAAGGTTAACCAGCGGCAACGACCTTCCCGCAAATTGTGCGCGCCCAGCGTGGTTCCCCCATCTCGGGGCGCGGTCGCAATTGCCCGTCCCCGCGGGCGGGGTTAGCGTCTCGCCTTCGCCGTGAAGTCACGACTCCTTGCTCCCTGGCTGATTCTGCTCGCCTGCCTCACCGCCGCGGTATCCCCGGCCTTGGCCCGAGAAGGTGGCGATCCCGGCGCGCCCGGTCGCGCCGACCTCCAGCGGACCGCCAAGGACTCGACGGCCCGCTACCTCCAGGCCAAGGCGGAGGTCGATCGGCTGGCCGCCGAAGTGGCCCTGATCGAACAGCGACTCGCGGGCGTGGAGCAGCAGCAGGGCGCTCTGCGGGCGCTGGCGACCCGGGGTGCGGTCGCCCTCTACATGCACGACTCCACCGTGGACTGGCTGTCGGGCTTCGGCGACGGCGGGGAGGAGGTCCTGCAGTCCGCCCGACGGGCCAAGCTGACCGGCGGTGTGAATCAACTGGCCGGCGCCGCCGTCCGTAACCTGGCCGACTCGGCCCGGCAGATCGAAGAGGACCGCCGCCACCTGAAGGACCGCCGCCACGAGCAGGACGTCGCCCTCGGCAAGCTCAACAACGAGCGTCAGTTCGCCGCGGGGCGCTTCTCGGCCTTCGAGGCCGCCGAACGGGACCAGCAGCGCCAGGCCGAGGCCGATCGCCGCAAGGCGGAGGCGGACCGCCGCAAATTGGAGGCGGATCGCCGCAAGGCAGAGGCCGCCGGTCGGAAACCCGTCCAACGGGCGAGCCGGTCCGACGCTCCGGGCCTGGACCGGCCCGCGACGCCCGCCGGTTTCGTCTGCCCCCTCAAGGGCCCGTTCAAGTGGGGTGACACGTGGGGCGCCGGGCGGGGCCATCAGGGCGTCGACCTGCTCGCTCCCCGCGGCTCGGAGAACGTCGCCGTCGTTCCCGGCACGTTCGAGACCCGCTTCTGGGGCGGCGGCGGTCTGACGCTCTTCCTGATGGGCGACGACGGAAATACCTTCGTGTACATGCATCTGCTGCGCGTCGTGGGCGAGCCCCGCCACGTCGAAACGGGGGAGGTGATCGGCCTCACCGGGGCGTCCGGCAACGCCAGCGCCTACCACACCCACTTCGAGTTCCATCCCCGCGGCGAGGAGGCGGTGGACCCGTATCCGCTCCTCGTTTCCCACTGCCCGCCCATGCC
The DNA here is from genome assembly GCA_030838785.1 of Actinomycetota bacterium. GTDB lineage: Bacteria > Actinomycetota > Acidimicrobiia > IMCC26256 > BP-133 > BP-133. The sequence continues at coordinate 3,229 of JAUZEY010000354.1, forward strand.
GCGGGACCACTAGCCGATTACCATCAGCGCGGTGCGCCTGACCCTCGCCGAGGTGGTGAGCGAGGAGGAGTTCGGGCTGGTGCTCCGCTCGGGGTCGCCGGCGGCTCTCGCCCGGCCGGTGGCGGGCGCCGAGACGGTGGAGGCCGACAGGCCCGAGGAGCTGACCGCCCGGGACCACATCATGTTCACCACCGGCGTGCGGCTGCGGGGTAACCCGGAGCTGCAGCGGCAGCTGGTGGTCGAGTCGGAGGCCCGCGGCGTGGCGGCCCTCGGCTTCGGCGTGGGCCTCGTGTTCCGGTCGACCCCCCGGGCGCTGCTGGAGGAGGCCCGGGCCCGCGACTTCCCGGTCTTCGAGGTGCCGTTCGAGGTGCCTTTCCGGGACATCATCGCCTTCGTCAACCGATCGTCCCTGAGCGACGACCTCCACTCCCTCAAACGCACCGTGGCGCTGCAGAACACCTTGCTCGGCGCCATGGGGGAGAGCCGTCCCGAGGCGGCGCTGGTCGGCCGCCTGGCCACGATCGTCGGCGGCGCCGTCCTGTTCCGTCCCGGCGGGGCGGTGGTGGCCGACGCCGGAGCGGTCCCGGTGCCGGCCATCTGGGACGAGATCGCCCGGCGGGGCGGCGGACACGATGTCTTCGCCGCCGGCGGGTCGGAGGTGTCGGCGTCGCCGATCCTGGTTGACGGCGAGGTCCGCTTCTGGCTGGCCCTGGCCGGGCGGCCCGGCGAGGCCACCGCGGTGCTCGTCGGGCCCGTCGCCGAGGTCGCCGAACGCCTCCTGCGGCTCATCGACCTCGCCCGGGACGTGGGCGTCATGGAGGAGCGGGTCCGGCGGGGCGAGTTGCTCAACGACCTCCTCGACGGGCAGCGGGCCCGGGAGGTGTCGCCCGAGCGCCTCGAGCTGTTCGGCTTCTCGGCCAAGGGGCCGTGGCGGGTGGCGCTGCTGGCCGCCGGAGCGGCCAGGGACGAGGTCATCCGCCTCGTGGCCAACTCGGCCGCCTCCACCGGCACGCCCCACCTCCTCGGCCTCCACCACGGCCACGTGGCGCTGGTGGTCGAGGGCGACGGGGCGCTGCTCGAGGCCTGGACGGCCAACCTGGCCGGCGCCGGCGTCCCCGTTCGGGCGGCGTTGGGCCGGGCGGTGGAGACCCCGTCGCGGCTGGTCGACTCCCGCGGCGACGCCCTGCTGGCGCTCGACTTCCTCGAACGGACGGGTGCCGCGGCGGGGCGGGTTCTCCGCTTCGAGGATTTCGAGCTCGTCGACGCCCTGCTGTCGGCCGCCGACCCGGCCGAGTTGCGGGCCCGGGTCGATCTCGTCCTCGATCCGCTGCGCGACCATCCCCAGCTTGTCGAGTCGCTGGCGGCCTACCTCGACGCCGATCAGAACGTGAACGCCGCCGCCGACGCCCTCCATGTCCATCCCAACTCGCTCCGCTACCGGCTCGGGCGGGTGGAGGAGCTGCTGGGCCGGTCGGTGCGCAGTCCCGCGACCCTGGCCGATCTGTACGTGGCCCTCCGGGCCGAGACCCGCTTCGGGCCTTTGTAAAAACTCCAAAGCCGGCCGGTCAGGTCTTCGCCGCCAACTATTTCCAGACCCGTCGGCGGGGCCGAGAATGCCGGTTGTGAGCCACGTCTCCGACGTCTGGTTCCGCGTCACCGACCTGGAGGTCGCCTCGGGGCGCGGCTGTGTGATCACCACCACCGCCGGCGAGGAGTACCTCGACTTCACCAGCGGGATCGCCGTCACGTCGACCGGGCACTGCCACCCCAAGGTGGTGTCGGCCATCGTCGAGCAGGCCGGGCGGTTCATCCATGCCCAGGTCAACATCTACCGCCACGACCTCCTGGAGCGGCTCGCCGCCCGCCTGGCCGAGGTCTGCCCCGATCCGATCGACACCTTCTTCTTCGCCAACTCCGGGTCGGAGGCCACGGAGGGGGCGGTGAAGCTGGCCAAGCAGGTCACCGGCCGGCCCAACATCATCGTCTTCACCGGCAGCTTCCACGGCCGGACGCACCTCACCATGGCCATGACCACGTCGAAGACGGCCTACCGGGCCGGCCACGGCCCCCTCCCGTCCGGCATCTTCGTGGCGACGTACCCGTCGGCCCTCGACCACGGCGGCGACGCCGAGGCGGCCTCGGCCGCCTGCCTGGCCCACGTACGCCACCTCCTGGCCACCCAGACGGCCCCCGCCGAGACGGCGGCCGTCGTCATCGAGCCGGTGCTCGGGGAGGGCGGCTACGTCCCCGCCCCGGGTTCGTTCCTGCGGGGGCTGGCCGAGCTGTGCGCCGAGCACGGCATCCTGTTCGTGGCCGACGAGGTGCAGACGGGGTTCGGCCGCACCGGCAAGATGTTCGCCGTGGAGCACTACGGCGTGCGGCCGGATGTGGTCGTGCTGGCCAAGGGACTCGGGTCCGGGTTCCCGATCTCGGCCATCGGCGCGCCGTCGGAGCTGATGGCCCGCTGGCCCCGAGGGAGCCACGGCGGCACCTACGGCGGGAACCCGATCGGATGCGCCGCCGCTCTCGCCACCCTCGACGTGCTGACCGAGGACGGGTTTCTCGACGCTGTCACGGCCCGGGGCCGCCGGCTGGCCGCGGGGCTGGTCGAGGCGACCTCCGGCGACCCGGGCGTGGCGGAGGTCCGGGCCCTGGGGCTCATGGTGGCGGTCGAGTTCCGTCAGCCGGAGACGGGGATGCCCGACACCGCAAGGGTTTCGGCCATCCTGGGCCACTGCCTGGCCGAAGGCCACCTCATCCTCATGAGCGCCGGGACGTACTCGCAGGCGATCCGGTTCATGCCGCCGCTCGTGGTCTCCGAGGGCGAGATCGACGAGGCGCTGTCGGTGTTCGAGAAGGCGCTCGAGGCGACCCGTTGAATTCGGCCCCATTGAATCCGGCCCCATTGAATCCGGCACTGGCCGACGCTCCCGCTGAGCCGGGGGGTTCGGGGGTGTCCCCCGGAAAGGCTGCTGAGCGCCGGCCGCTGGGCGGGCCGGCGGTCACGTTGGTTGGGGTGACGAAGCGCTTCGGGGACGTCGACGCGGTGGTCGGTGTCGACCTCGAGATCCGCGACGGCGAGTTCTTCTCCATGCTCGGGCCGTCGGGATCGGGGAAGACGACCTGCCTGCGGATCATCGCCGGGTTCGAGGCCCCCACCGAGGGGCGCGTCCTCCTCCACGGCGACGACGTCACCGACCGGGCTCCTTACGAGCGCGACGTCAACACCGTCTTCCAGGACTACGCGCTGTTCCCCCACATGTCGATCCTCGACAACGTGGCCTACGGGCTGATGGTGGAGAAGGTGGCGAAGGCGCAGCGGCGCCGCCGGGCGGAGGACGCGCTGCGCATGGTCCGCCTGGAGGGGTTCGGCGGGCGGCGGCCGTCGCAGCTGTCGGGCGGGCAGCGGCAGCGGGTGGCGCTGGCCCGGGCGCTGGTCAAGCGGCCCAAGGTGCTGCTGCTCGACGAGCCGCTGGGGGCCCTCGACCTCAAGCTCCGGGAGCAGATGCAGCGGGAACTGAAGGCGATTCAGGCCGAGGTGGGGATCACCTTCGTCTTCGTCACCCACGACCAGCAGGAAGCGCTCACCATGAGCGACCGGATCGCCGTCTTCAACGAGGGCCAGATCGTGCAGGTGGCGCCGCCCGCCGAGCTCTACGAGCACCCGGCCACCGCCTTCGTGGCCGGCTTTGTCGGCACGTCCAACCTTCTCGAGGGCGAGGCGGCCCGGGCCGTCCTCGGCCGCGAGGGGCGCTTCACCGTCCGCCCCGAGAAGATCCGCCTGCTTGACCCCGACACCCCCCGCGCCCCGGGTCCGGGGGAGTGCACCGCCACCGGGCTGGTGGTCGACGTCGCCTATCTCGGCTCCGAGACGCGCTACGTCGTCGCCCTCGGCGCCGGCGCCGAGCTCGTCGTCATGCAGCAGAACCTCACGACCTCATCGACCGACGTCCTCGCCGCCCGGGGGCGCACCGTCCGTCTGGCCTGGGGCGAGGAGCACACGCTGCTCCTCCCCGAGTGAGAGAAAGGGAAAGACCATGAGAACGCGACCCTTCATCGCCTTGCTCGGGGCGGTAGCCCTCGTCCTGGGAGGATGCGGCGACGACAAGAAGAAGAGCAGCACCGAATCGCAGGGGGAGACGAAGACCTCCACCACCTCCGACGGCTCGCTCCAGAAGCTCGGAGCCGGCGAGGGAGCGGTCAACGTCATCGCCTGGGCCGGCTACGTGGAGAACGGGTCCAACGACCCCAAGGTCGACTGGATCACCGGGTTCGAGAAGGACAGCGGCTGCAAGGTCAACGCCAAGGTGGCCGGGACCTCCGACGAGATGGTCACGCTCATGAAGACGGGCCAGTACGACGGAGTCTCGGCGTCCGGCGACGCCACGCTGCGGCTCATCCAGGCCAAGGACGTGGCCCCGGTGAACACGGCGTTGATCCCCAACTACGCCGACGTGTTCTCGGGCCTGAAGGACAAGCCCCACAACACGGTGAACGGCAAGAACTACGGCATCCCCCACGGCCGGGGCGCCAACCTGTTGATGTACCGCACCGACAAGGTCAAGCCGGCCCCCGACTCGTGGGGCGTGGTCTGGAACGACAAGTCGCCCTACAAGGGCAAGGTGACGGCCTACGACAGCCCGATCTACATCGCTGACGCCGCCCTGTACCTGAAGACGACGAAGCCCGAGCTCAAGATCGGCAACATCTACGAACTCGACGAGGCCCAGTTCACCGCCGCCGTCGACCTGCTCAAGAAGCAGCGCACGGTGGTGGGCGAGTACTGGTCGGACTACACGAAGTCGCAGGCGTCCTTCACCCAGGGCAACTCCGTGGTGGGCACGACCTGGCAGGTGATCGCCAACCTCCTGACCACCTCGAAGGTCCCGGTCGCCACCGTGCTGCCGAAGGAGGGCTCCACCGGCTGGTCCGACACCTGGATGATCTCGTCCAAGGCGGCCCACCCGAAC
>JAUZEY010000383.1 GCA_030838785.1 Actinomycetota bacterium
CGGGCGGCGGCGTCGGCCCGGAGCTTGGCGATGATCTGGGCCGGGGTCATCCCCGAGCAGGGCCCGGCGTCGATGCAACGGGCCACGAGGCCGGCCACGTGGGGCGACGCCATCGACGTGCCGGAGATCGTCTTGGTCTTGCCGTCGTTCCACGTGGAGGTGATGCAGACGCCGGGAGCGGCGATGGTGTGGTCGGCGTCGGGCGAACCGGGGACGGCGTAGTCGGAGAAGTCAGCCGCGGTGTCGTCCTGGCCGCCGTCCGAGCAGGTGGCCGTGGGCGCCAGCCCGCCCGGCTTGCCGTCGAAGTCGGCCATGGCGGTGACCGTCAGCACCTCGTCGTAGGCGCCCGGGGTCGAGTCGGCCAGATCCCCACCGTCGTTGCCGGCGGCGGCGACCACCGTCACGCCGGCAGCGGTCACCCGGCACACGGCGGTGTGGAGAGGATCCTGATCCGTCTTGCCGCAGTTGCCGTCGTCGGACCCCGGGCCCCCGAGGCTCATGTTGACGACCTTGATGTGGTCGGCGGCGGCGTTCTGGGCCACCCAGTTGAGCCCGCAGATCACGCCCGACATGCTCCCCGACCCGTCCGCGCTGACGACCTTGACGGCGTAGAGCGGGGTGCCGGGGGAGACGCCGACCACTCCGGGGATGCCCTTGTCGGCCACGATACCGGCGACGTGGCTGCCGTGGCCGTTGTCGTCGGCCGTACTGCCGTCGGACGACGAGGAGCAGTCGTAGCGACCGACGATGTTGAGGTCGGGCCGGGCCATGATCCCGGTGTCGAGGATGGCCACCGCCGCGTTCCTGGCCGGGCCGGTCGTGACCGCCACCGTGCCGTCGGGGTTGAGGGCGGGCGCGGCGCCGATCCGGGCGACGCCGGTGGGCACCGCGGGGAGCGCCGCCGGCGGGCTGTCGGCGCGGAGCCCGACGGGGCGGTCAGGCGCGACGTAGGCGACGCGGGGGTCGTGGCGGAGGGCTCCGAGGCCGTGCCGCGGGAGCGACAGCACGAGGGTGTTCACCGTCCCGAAGAGGTTCTCGATGGTGGCGCCGAGCTTCTTGCTGGCGGTGCCGGCGACGGCCGGGGCCGAGGCGGCGTCCTTGAGGACGACGATGTAACGCCCCCGCCCGTGGGCGGACGCTCCCGCCCCGGAATGGAGCATCGCCACGGGGGCGAGACACACCGCGAGCACGGAGACAAGCCATCGGCGAAGCATCGTTTCGACCTCCTAGTGGCAGCAGTCCATCGACCGTATGTGGAGGGGCACCGGGTCCGGACTGTCCGTCGGTACCGTTCGACTGGTGCGACCGACTGGGCGCCTGCCGGCACGCAAAGCCGGGATCGGCCGGCCGCCGGGTAAACTGGGTCAGACCGAGAGCGGAGGGCGCGAGCCCGGATGAGCGGGCTGGCGACCACCATGGCATTGGCAGAGGTAGTACCGGGCGACACGCGGAGCGAGGCCGCTCGGCGGCGGACCTTCGCCATCATCAGCCATCCCGACGCCGGCAAGACGACGCTCACCGAGAAGTTCCTGCTCTATTCGGGCGCGGTGGCCGAGGCCGGAGCGGTGAAAGCGCGGGCCGGGCGGCGGCGGGCCACGTCGGACTGGATGGCCCTCGAGCAGCAGCGGGGCATCTCGATCACGTCGACCGTCCTGCAGTTCGCCTACCGGCACCACATGGTCAACCTGCTGGACACGCCCGGCCACCGGGACTTCTCGGAGGACACCTACCGGGTGCTGGCCGCGGCCGACGCGGCCGTCATGGTCATCGACGTGGCTCGGGGCATCGAGGCCCAGACCCTCAAGCTGTTCGAGGTGTGCCGGGTGCGAAATGTCCCGGTCATCACCTTTCTCAACAAGTGCGACCGGCCCGGACGCGACCCACTGGAACTGCTCGACGAGATCGAGGACCTGATCGGGTTGCGACCGACGCCGGTCACCTGGCCAGTCGGAGTCCCCGGGGACTTCCGGGGGGTCATCGACCGCCGGACGGGCGAGTTCGTGCGATTCACCCGTTCGGTGCGGGGGACCACCGAAGCATTGGAGCAGACGATCCACCCCCGGGACGCCACGCCGGAGGACAGCGTGGCCGTGGGCCGGGCCCTCGAGGAGTGCGACCTCCTCAGCGCGGTCGGGGCCGACCTCGACATGGAGTCGTTCCTGGCCGGCGTGTCGAGCCCCCTTTTCGTGGGATCGGCGCTGACCAACTTCGGGGTCCGTCACGTGCTCGACGCCGTGATCGACCTCGCTCCCGGCCCGTCCGTGCGGGTCGACCGCAACGGCACCGGCCGCCAGCTCGACGCTCCCTTCTCCGGCTTCGTGTTCAAGGTCCAGGCGAACATGGATCCCTCCCACCGTGACCGCCTGGCCTTCGTGAGGGTGTGCTCCGGGCGGTTCGAGCGGGGGATGACCGTCATCCGGGAGGCGACCGGGCGTCCCTTCGCCACGAAGTACGCCACGTCGGTCTTCGGGGCCGATCGGGACACGATCGACGAGGCCTATCCGGGGGACGTGATCGGGCTCGTCAACGCCGCCGACCTGCGGATCGGCGACACGCTCTACGCCGCCGATCCCGTCGCCTACCCCGAGATCCCGACCTTCGCTCCGGAGCTGTTCTCGCAGGCCCGGCCCAAGGACTCGTCCCGCTTCAAGCAGTTCCGCCGCGGACTGACCCAGCTCGAGGAGGAGGGCGCCATCCAGGTGCTCCGGGACGACCGCACCGGTGACGCGCAGCCCTACCTGGCCGCCGTCGGCGCCATGCAGTTCGAGGTGGTCGCCCACCGACTCGAGCACGAGTACGGGGCTCCCACCGAGTTGACGTCGACCCCGTACCAACTGGCCCGCCGGACCGATGCCGCCACCGCGGCTCAGCTGCGGGGCGCCCCCGGCCTGCGGGTCATGACCCGCACCGACGGCACGCTGTTCGCCCTGTTCGAATCGCGCTACCGGCTCGAGCGGCTCCAGTCCGACCACCCCGACTGGGTCCTGACCACAACCGTCGGAGCGGCCCCCCCCGCCTAGTCTGCTGATCCGACCGAAACAGCGAAGCGCCCCCGGCAGGATTCGAACCTGCGGCACACGGTTTAGGAAACTGGCTGAGTGCCCCCGGCAGGAATCGGACCTGCGGCCTACCGCTTAGGAGGCGGTCGCTCTATCCACTGAGCTACGAGGGCAATGAGCCCAAGCGTAGAACGGCCTCGGCCGCCGGCCGAGACTCCGAGGCCCGGTGCGAGCGGGCGATACCCAGAAGTCGCGCCGACAGTGGCGGTCTAGGCGGAAGTATTTGCGCAGGTCAGGGCCGGAAAGAGGGCCAGCGACCCGGATAGTTGTCATACCCTCCGGGCAGAATGCGAGCGTGATCTCGTCCCGCGAGCAGGCCCCCAGGTTCGGGCCCGGCCACCTCCTCGTTGACGGCAACGACGACCGTCTGCACCGCACGGCAGAGTTCGCCTTCGATCCAACCGTCCGCCAAGAGACCGCGCTGATCGGGCTGCTCCGGGTGTGTTGCGAGACCTACAACGCAGGGCTGCAGGAACGCCGGGACGCTTGGCGGCAATCGCGGGCAAGAATCCGGCTCTTCGACCAGTTCAACCAGATCACCGATCTCCGAGGCGTCCGCGACGATGCGCTCGCGTGGGGCGCCCGACCGCTGAGGGGCGCCCTGCGTCGGGTCGACGAGGCGTACTCGGCGTTCTACCGGCGCTGCGCGAAGGGCGAGGTTCCCGGCCATCCTCGGTTCAAGGCCTCCCGCCGATTCCACACCGCGTGTTGGGACGAACCAATCGGCTGGACCGCTTCCCCCAAGGTGGGCACGCTGCGCATCCAGCGCGTCGGGACGATCCGCCTGCCGAAGGGCGCGGTGCGCCAGTTGCGCCGCCTTGCCGATCGGGGTGGCGTGCCGGTCACCCTCACCGTGACGCGCCGCCGGGCCGGAACGGGTTGGTCATGGCGGGCTTCCGTCGGCTTCAAGGCCGTTGCAGCGATCAAAGCCCTGCCGACCGCCGGGGTCGACAGCATGGTCGGCGCCGACCGGGGCGTTGCCGTCAGCGTCGCCCTCTCGGACGGAACCCTGCTCTGCATGCCGCCGTTCCTCGGAGACGCCCGAGATGAGATCTCCGACTTGCTCCGCCGCCGCGACAGCAAAGCGGTGGGCACAAGAGCCCGGACGTCCTTGAATCACCAAGCCGCCACGGCGTATAGGAGGGCCGCCCGGCGCTCCGACAACTGGGCTCGCGAGACGGCCAAGGAGCTCGTCGCTCGCTTCGGAGTGGTTGTCCTCGAAGACCTCAGACTCAAGAACATGACCAGATCAGCCCGGAGGACTGTTGCGAATCCGGGCACCAATGTTGCAGTCAAACAAGCGCTGAACCGCATCCTGGCCGATGCGGCGTTGGGCAAGGTTCGGCACCGGATCTGCGTCAAAGCGGAAGAGGCTGGACGCAGGACCTGGGTCGTTAACCCGGCCAACACCAGCCGCACCTGCGCCGTGTGCGGGCACTGCGCTCCTTGGAACCGACGCTCACGTGATCTGTTTCGCTGCGTCGCCTGTGGCCACGAAGCGCATGCCGACCTCAATGCGGCGCGGAACATCGCTGCCCGAGGCGAGGCGTGCGAGGCTGCCTGGCGGGCCGAGGGTTCACCGTCGCTGGTACGTCCGAAGCCCAAACTCCGACGGCGCGGATCGACCGCGGAACGATGCAGCGATCCCAACATCCTGAACGCAGCCTGAACCTGGGGCCGGGCCGGCTCCAGGGCACCGCTTGGAGCGATGCCGAACGGACAGAAACCTGTCCACAGGTCCTTTAGGAAACCGGTGCTCGTCCGCCCGGGGAGCGGTGGGCCCCCTGGTCAGTTCCGGGGCCCTCGACGCCGCCGGGGTGGAAAAGACCGCGGGCGCAAAAGCTCATATATCCAACGATTTACGACTCGCCAAATGTGTATTTACACTGCGCGCAAACAGTGGCGAGTCGGGCGAGGGTCGCTCATCGTGGAACGGGGTACACTCCGCGGGCTACCGATGTGCTCGGCGCACAATGGGAAGTTGGTGCGGTCCTCGTAGGGCAGACGCCGGGACGAGGGGCAACTGCACCCGCCCAGAGCGGGGGAAACGGGGTACACCCGTGAGCACGGTCACTCTCAACAAACGCGTCCAGGATTTCGTCATTACTCGCCGGCAGCTCTTTATCAATGGACAGCTGGTCGACGCCAAATCGGGCAAGACGTTCGATACCGTCAATCCGGCCACCGGTGAGACGCTGGCCACCATCGCCGAAGGCGACGCCGCCGACATCGACCTGGCGGTGCGCGCTGCCCGGCGAGCGTTCGACGACGGGCCCTGGGGGCGGATGACACCCTCCGAGCGGGGCCGGATCATCTGGAGGATCGGGGACCTCATCAGCGAGCACCTGGAGGAGTTCGCCGAGCTCGAGACCCTCGACAACGGCAAGCCGCTGGCGGTCGCCCGCGCCGCCGACGTGCCGCTGGCCGCGGAGCTCTTCCGCTACATGGCCGGCTGGGCGACCAAGATCGAGGGGAACACGATCCCGCTGTCCGTTCCCTACGCACCGGGAGCGGAGTTCCACGCCTACACGCTGCGGGAGCCGGTCGGTGTGGTCGGCCAGATCATCCCCTGGAACTTCCCGCTCCTCATGGCCGCATGGAAGCTCGGGCCGGCATTGGCGACGGGCAACACGGTCGTCCTCAAGCCGGCCGAGCAGACGCCGCTCTCTGCGCTCTACCTGGCCGAGATCATGGCCGAGGCCGGGCTCCCTGACGGCGTCGTCAACGTGGTCAACGGATACGGCGAGACCGCCGGCGCGGCGCTGGCCGCCCACCCGGGGGTCGACAAGATCGCCTTCACCGGCTCCACCGAAGTGGGCCGGCTCATCGCCACCGCCGCCACCGGGAACCTGAAGAAGGTCAGCCTGGAGCTGGGCGGCAAGAGCCCGAACATCGTGTTCGCCGATGCCGACCCGCAGGCCGCCATCGCCGGTGCCGCCAACGCCATCTTCTTCAACCACGGCCAGTGCTGCGTGGCCGGTTCCCGGCTCTACGTCGAGGCCGACCGGTTCGACGAAGTCGTGGCCGGAGTCGCCGACATCGCCAAGTCCATCAAGCTGGGCGACGGGTTCGACCCCGACACCCAGATGGGCCCCCTCGTCTCCGACGAGCAGCTCGAAAAGGTCGGTGGCTTCCTCGATTCGGGCCGCCAGGAGGGCGCCACCGTCGTGACCGGGGGGGCGCGCCAGGGCGACAAGGGCTTCTTCTTCCAGCCCACCGTGATTTCCAAGACCCGGCCCGACATGCGGGTCGTGCGGGAGGAGATCTTCGGCCCGGTGGTGGTCGCCTCCCCGTTCGAGAGCCTGGACGAGATCGCCGCTACGGCCAACGACAGCCCCTACGGGCTCGGCGCCGGGATCTGGACCAGGGACATCTCCAAGGCCCATGCCCTGGCCAAGCGGATCCGGGCCGGAACAGTGTGGATCAACTGCTACAACGTGTTCGACGCCGCGCTGCCCTTCGGGGGCTACAAGCAGTCGGGATGGGGCCGGGAGATGGGCCACGAGGCCCTCGAGGCCTACACCGAGCTGAAGGCCGTCTGCACCCAGCTGTAGCGCTCAGCCAGCAGGCCAGGATCGAAGACGAAAGGGAGCGACAACGTCATGAACACAGAGCGCGAGGTCGTAGTGGTCAGTGCCGTGCGGACGGCGATCGGGGATTACGGCGGAGGGCTCAAGGACCAGCCGCCGACCCGCCTCGGGTCGGTCGTCATCGCCGAGGCGCTGAGCCGGGCCGGGGTCGCCCCCGCCGACGTGGCGCACGTCGTCTTCGGGAACGTGATCCACACCGAGGCCCGGGACATGTACCTGTCCCGGGTCGCGGCCGTGGACGCCGGCATCCCGGTCGAGGTGCCCGCCCTCACCCTGAACCGGTTGTGCGGCAGCGGCCTCCAGGCCATCGTGACCGCCGCCCAGGGCATCCTCCTCGGGGACGGCGACGTGGCCGTGGCCGGCGGGGCGGAGAGCATGAGCCGGGCCCAGTACTGGGCGCCGGGGGCGCGCTGGGGGCAGCGGATGGGCGACGGTCAGCTCATCGACGCCATGGTGGCCGCGCTGTCCGACCCGTTCGAAGGCGTCCACATGGGCGTGACGGCCGAGAACATCGCCGCCAAGTGGTCCATCTCCCGCGACGCCCAGGATGCCCTGGCGGTGGAGAGCCACCGGCGGGCCATGGTGGCGGTCAACGAGGGTCGATTCAAGGAGCAGATCGTCCCCGTCGAGATCCGGTCGAAGAAGGCCACCACGGTGTTCGACACCGACGAGCACGTGCGCGACGGGGTCGACCTGGCGGCGATGGCCAAGTTGCGGCCGGCCTTCCAGAAGGACGGGACGGTGACGCCCGGCAACGCCTCCGGCATCAACGACGCCGCCGCCGCCGTGGTGCTCGTGGAACGGGCCCTGGCCCAGCAGCTGGGGCTCGAACCCCTCGGCCGCCTGGTCGCCTGGTCCAACGCCGGCGTCGAGCCGGGCGAGATGGGGATCGGCCCGGTGCCGGCCGTCCGGAAACTCCTGGCCGCCACCGGGCTGACGATCGACGACATCGACGTCATCGAGTCCAACGAGGCCTTCGCCGCCCAGGCGCTGGCCGTGGCGGCCGAGCTCGGGCTGCCGGAGGACCGCACCAATACCAACGGGGGCGCCATCGCCCTCGGCCACCCGATCGGCGCCTCCGGCGCCATCCTCACCGTGAAGGCCCTCCACGAGCTCCGCCGCACCGGCGGACGCCGGGCCCTCGTGACCATGTGCATCGGGGGCGGGCAGGGCATCGCCGCGCTCTACGAGCGAATCTGACCAGAGGAGACACCATGTCCGACCTGAGAGTGGCGCTCGTCACCGGCGGCAGCCGGGGCATCGGAGCCGCCATCACCACCACCCTGGCCCGCGACGGCATCCACGTCGCCGCCGGTTACAGCAAAGGCCAGGACGCCGCCGAGGAGCTGGCGGCCAAGCTGGGAGCCGAGGGCCTGTCCGTCTCCGCCCATCAGGGCAACGTCGGGCTCCCCGAAGACTGCCAGCGGGTGGTCGAGGAGGTGCTGGCCCGGCACGGCCGGATCGACTACCTGATCAACAACGCCGGCGTCACCGTGGACAAGACGGTCCGGAAGATGACCGTGGATGACTGGCACGCCGTCCTCCGGGTCAACCTGTCCGGCGCCTTCTACATGACGAAGGCGGTGCTCGACCACATGCTGGCCCGGGGCTCGGGCCGGATCGTCAACATCAGCTCCGCCATCGGCGACTCGGGCGGTATCGGCCAGGCCAACTACGCCGCCTCGAAGTCGGGCCTGTTCGGGTTCACCAAGAGCCTGGCCCTCGAAACCGCCCGCAAGGGCATCACGGTCAACTGCGTGACGCCGGGCTTCATCGAGACCGACATGGTGGCCGCCGTCCCCGAGGAAATCCTCAAGACCATCGTGGCCCGCATCCCGGTCGGCCGGCTCGGCCAGGGGTCGGAGATCGCCCGGGCGGTCAAGTTCCTGGTCGACGACGAGGCGGGCTACATCACCGGCTCCGTCCTCGCCGTCAACGGCGGCCTCGAGATGTGAGT
>JAUZEY010000399.1 GCA_030838785.1 Actinomycetota bacterium
GCCAGGTGCGGGACCCGGGCCGTCCGGAGCGCGACCGCTACCTGCTCGAGACCAGCGTGCCCGGCGTCTTCGCCGTCGGCGACGTCCGGGCGTCGTCGGTCAAGCGGGTCGCCTCCGCCGTCGGCGACGGGGCGATCGCCGTCCAGTTCGTCCACCAGTACCTGTCCCTGTAAGGAGAGGAGGCCCTGGTCGAGTCGGTCGAGGAGCTGATCGCCGGCATGCCGATGTTCGAGCGGCTCGACGACGGCCAGCGGCGCTGGCTGGCGGAACGGGCCGAGCTCACCGACCTGCCGGCCGGGGTCGAGCTCGTCGTCGAGGACCACCCGCCGTCGGGGTTCTGGTTCCTGGTCGACGGCGAGATCGAGATCCGGCGCCGCATCGGGGGCGTCGACGTCCGGGTGGGCAGCGGCGACGAGCTCGGGGCGTGGGTCGGCACGATCCCCTACGTCCAGGACACCAGCCTCCTGACCGGGCTGCTGGCCCGGCCCAGCCGGCTGCTCCGGGTCCCCGACGAGGCGATCGCCTACATGCTCGACAACGGCTTCCCGATCGCCCCCCACCTCCTGCGGGGCGTGACTGCCGGTACCCAGCGGTTCGGCGCCCGGGTGGCCGAACGGGAGCGGCTGGCCTCCCTCGGCCGCCTCTCGGCCGGCCTGGCCCACGAGCTCAACAACCCGGCGTCGGCCGCCGGCCGGGCCGTCGGGCAGGCCAAGGCCCTCGTGCCGGTGGTGGAGTCGGCGGCCGTGGCCCTGACAGCGGCCGTCCGGGCCGCCGGCGGGAGCGAACCCGACCTGGCCGCGCTGGCGGCGAAGATTGAGGTCGGGCGGGCGGAGCGGCGCCAGCTGTCGGGGCTGCGCCGGTCCGAGGTGGAGGACGCCGTGGCCGAAGAGCTGGCCGCCGTCGGCTACGACGATCCGGACGGGGGTGCGGCCGCCCTGGTCGACGCCGGCCTCGACCCGGGCTGTGTGGCGGAGCTCCTGGCCGACGGCTCGGTCGCCGGGGAGCGGGCCGCCCTGGCCGCCTGGGTCGTGCCCCGGGCCGAGCTGACCACGCTGCTCGACGAGGCGGCGGAGAGCACCGGCCGGATCAGCGGCATCGTGGCCAAGGTGAAGGAGTACTCCTACCGCGACCGCGCCCCCATCGGCGACGTCGACGTGCGCCGGGGCCTCGACGACACCCTGGCCATGTGCCGGGCCGACCTCGAGGGCATCGCCGTGGTCCGGGACTACCCCGACGAGCTCCCCGTCGTCGTCGGGTCGGGCGGCGAGCTCAACCAGGTGTGGACCAACCTCCTCGACAACGCCGCCGACGCCGTGCAAGCCGGGCACGCGGTCGGCGACGGCGGCGGCGGGCGCATCACGGTGGCCGTCTCCGTCGACGACGGCGAGGTGGTCGTGACCGTCGAGGACGACGGGCCGGGCATACCCGCCGACGTGCAGTCCCGGCTCTTCGAGCCCTTCTTCACCACCAAGCCGGTCGGTCAGGGCACCGGGCTCGGGCTCGAGATCGCCCGACGGATCGTAGAGGCCCACCGGGGAACGCTGGCCTTCACATCGGAACCGGGCCGGACCCGCTTCACCGTCCGCCTCCCGGCGGAGGCCGGCCGGGTCACGTAGCCCACGGTTCTGGCCCTTGTCGGACGGCTCAATATACGCGTACAGTACGCGTATATCAGTGTTGTGGACGGCCTGGCCAGCCGGGCCAAGAACCGAGCGAAGGGACAACGATGACGACCACGTCAACCCCCGACTCGGCGTCATGGATGGGCACGGTCGGGCCACGCTGGCTGAGCGATGTGCTGGGCGCCGCTATCGCAAGCGTCGAGACCGAGCCGTTGGGCGTGGCCAGCGCCGCCGGGGAGCTCGCTCGCCTGTCGCTGACCTACGAGCCGGCGGGGACACAGGGGCCGGCCACGATCATCGCCAAGGCGCCGGGGTCGAGCGAGATCCAACGGATGATGGATGCGGCCATGGGGCTGTTCGCCCGGGAGCGCTTCGTGTACGGCGAACTGGCCGGCGCCCTGCCCGTCCGCCTGCCCCGCTGCTACCACCCGGGCGACGGGGACAAGGAAGAGCCCATGCTGCTCGAGGACCTGCGGGGACTGCGGATGGGCGACCAGGTCGCCGGCCTCGACCGGGCCGACGCCGAGCGCCTCGTCGACCTGCTGGCCGACCTGCACGGCGCCTTCTGGGAGACTGATTTCGGGGAGTCCGGGCCTCCGGGCGGCGATGCCGGCCGCCTGGTCTCCTGGACCGACCCGGTCCTCGGCGCCATGCTCACCCAGCTGGTCACCAGCGGCGTGGCGGCACTGCGCCAGCGCTACGAGGGCCGCGTCCCGCCGGGTGTCCTCGACGCCATCGAGGAGCTCGCCCCGGACTGGGCGACGGTCCTTCGCCGCTGCGCCGAAGGCCCCCAGACGTTCGTGCACAACGACTTCCGGCTCGACAACATCTTCTTCGAGCCCGACGGTGAACCGGTCGTTCTCGACTGGCAGCTGGCGGGACGCTGCCGGGGGACGCAGGACCTCGCCTACCTGCTCTCGGGCAGCATGGCCACCGATGCGCTGCGGGAGTGCTGGGACGTGCTCGTCCGGCGCTACCACGCCCGGCTGTTGGCCGGCGGTGTCGGCGGCTACGACCTGGACGAGTGCCGCTTCCACTACCGCCAGAGCCTGCTGTACACCGTCGCCCCGGGGATCGCCATGCTGGGCCAGATGCAGCTCGGCGGCGGCGACGCCCGCGGGCTCGCCGACACGCTCATCCTGCGCACGCTGACCCACGCCGGCGAACTCGACGCCTTCGCCACCCTGTGACGCTCACGGCCCCGTCCCCAACGGTCCCTCGGGCCGCGCTGACCGACCTGAGCGCCTACCTCATCGGCGGTCGCGTGGTCCCCGAGGGCCGGCCCGGCCGGTACGAGACCGATGCCCGAACGCCGGCCCAGGGAGTCGCCGACGGTGTCGACGCCGAGCGGATCGGCTTCCGCCGGGTGTTCCTCTCGGAGCGCTGGAACCTGAAGGAGGCGGCCGTCATCCTGAGCGCGGTAGCGGCCCGCACGGAGCGGATCGAGGTCGCCTCCGGCATCATCACGACGGCCGCCCGCCATCCCCTGCACATGGCCGGCATGGCGGCCACGCTCCAGGCCACCTTCGGGCCCCGCTTCGTCCTCGGCCTCGGGCGGGGCAACCCCGGCTGGCTCACCGGCGCCGGGCTCGAGATGACCGGCTACGCCGGGCTGGCCGACTACGTCGACATCCTGCGCCGGCTCTGGCGGGGCGAGCGCGTCGCCTACTCCGGGCCCCTCGGCGACTTCCCCCACCTTCAACTCGAGGACGTGGGCGCCGGTGACGGACAGCAGCTCCCCGCGCCCCCGGTGTGGTTCGGGACCCTCGGACAGCCCCGGGCGGCGAGGACGGCGGCCGCCTGCTTCGACGGGGTGCTCCTGCCCCCTGTCTTCACCCCCGAGGCCACGGCGTCGATCGTCGCCCGCCTGCGCAGCGAATGCGAACGGATCGACCGCGACCCCGCCACCTTGAGGATCTGCCAGTCGGTGATCACGGCGCCCGACCTCGACGAGGCCGAGACCCGCGCCCTGGCCCACGCCCGGGCGGTCACGTACCTGGACGCCCCCGGCTACGGCGAGATGCTCGTGCGGCTCAACGGCTGGGACCCCGCCCCCCTGGCCCGGCTGCGCGACCACGAGCTGTTCGCCGACATGCCGACAACGGTGAGCGATCTCAGCTTCCATCGCAACGAGCTGCTGGGCCCGGCGTCCCTCGTCCCCGACGAGTGGATGGAGCAGTCCTGCGCCCTCGGGCCGGTCTCCCGGTGTGTGCAGGCCCTCCGCCGCTTCCGGGCCGCCGGAGCCGACGAGATCGTCACCTACGGCAGCACCCCGAACCAGAACGCCGCGCTGGCCGACGCCTGGCGTCAGGCACCGATCGGGGCGGGCACCGTCACCTCATCCGGGGAGGACTGACGAGGAGGAGGACGGCCGGGGAGTGGCGTCCAGACTGTGTTGCCGGGCGTAGGCGATCAGCTCTCGGGGGGCGCGCTCGATGTGTTCGGTCAGCGCCGCAACAGCGGGTTCGGCGTTCCGGGCCACCGCGGAGTCACGCAGCAGACGATGTTCGCCGGCGATGTCCCGGGCGTGGTCGTCGGTGAGCGCCCAGTACCAGCGTCGGTAGAGTTCGGCGCTGTCCCGCAGGGAGGTGACGATGCCCTGGAGGCGCGGACTGGCGCAGCCCGCCAGCAGGGTCTGGTGGAACACGCTGTGCGCCGCCGACCAGCCCTCGTTGAATTGGCCGGTGGCGTCGGTGACGGGGGTGCGCTCCAGGGTGTGATGGGCGGCGACCACGGCCGCCTCCCAGGCCACGTCACCGTGCTCGACCGCCTGGCGGAGGGCGAGCGATTCGACCTGGACCCTGGTCCGGGTGAGGTCGGCGAGGTCGGTCACGGAGAGTTCCCGTACGCTGAAGCCGCGCTGCGGGGTCGCCACCAGGAGCCCCTGCCCGGCCAGGCGGGTGAGGGCCTCGCGAATGACCGAGAGGCTGGCGTCGAAGCGCTGGGCGAGGTCGAGCAGCTTGAGCCGCTGGCCCGGCTCGAAGTCCCCGTTGAGGTCGAGGAGCTGGCGCCGCAGCTCGTCGTAGACCTCTTCCGTGCGCGTGGCCATACCCACAATATTATCGATAATTCGTCAGATTTGTCGCTATTCGGGCGGTGGCGAGTAACTCTTGCAACACGTCGCAGAGGGACGAGGCGGCTTCGGAGGTGTACTCCTCGGCCCGCCAGGCGACGTGCCGGTCGGGGCGGACCAGCACCGCGCCGGTGCTCTGCACCTCGCGGAGTTCGGCCCAGTCGCCGTAGTTGTCGCGCAGGCCGTCGCGGGTGCCGACGTGGTGGACGTCGACGGGGACGCCGGTGACGGCGCTGGCGCGGCGGGCGGCATCGGTCCAGCCCTCGCCGCCGATCCCGGTGATGAGGCTGAAGTGCGCGCCGGCCACCAGGTCCAGGGTGGAGATCCGCCCGTTCGGCCCGTCCAGCCAGGCGTGGGGGAGGTGGGCACCGGGCCAGGTGGTGGGCTGGTAATACAGCTGCGGGTCGCGGACGGGGAGGGGTTCGGGGCTGCCGTCGGGCACGACGGCGCCGGCCCGGTAGCGGTAGCCGAGCTCGATTCCGTGGGCGTTGAACTGGTAGTTCATGAGTGCCAGCGCGTCGCGCAGGGCGGCGCGGCGCCGGTCGCCGGCGGGCCCCGGCTGGTAGAGGCCGTCGAGCGCCGTCCAGCCGTCCGCCTCGGACTGGTCGGGCGCGAACCCGAGCGCCTCCTTGACGGCCGTCATCTCCACCGCGCTGTGCATGGCGCGGTCCACCACCTGGCGTCCGACCGGCTGGCGCTCGGCGCTGTAGCTCTCGAGCAGGGCCGGGCCGGCCTGACCCTGGACCACCAGGGCCAGCTTCCAGGCGAGATTGAAGGCGTCGGCGATGGACGTGTTGAGTCCGAGCCCGTTGGTGGGCGGGTGCCGGTGCACCGCGTCGCCCATGGCCAGGAC
>JAUZEY010000417.1 GCA_030838785.1 Actinomycetota bacterium
CGACGACGCGCTGCTGGCCGCCCTCGAGGAGGCGCTGGCCGCCCAGCTCGTGGAACCGGTCGTCAGGGTCCGTGACGAGGCCCTGTACCGGTTCGTCCACGCCGTCATCCGCCAGAGCCTCTACGGCGGCCTGAGCCTGCCCCGCCGGCAACGCCTGCACCTCCGGGCGGCGGAAGGGATCGAGGCGGCCCATGCCTCGAATCTCGAGCCGCACTACCCGGCGCTGGCCCTGCACTACCGCCAGGCCGGGCCGTCGGCTGACCGCAGCCGGGCCGTGGAGTACTCCGTGAAGGCGGGCGAGATCGCCTTGCGGGTCTTCGGCTACGAGGACGCCGCCCAGCTCTGGGAGGCCGCGCTTGACCTCCTCGGCGACGGGGGCGGCGACGAGGTCACCGAGGCGGTCCTCCTGGCCCGCCTCGGCGACCTCCACTTCATGTCCGGCGTCGACTACCGCCGCAGCACCGCCTGCCTGGAACGGGCGCTGCAGCTGTACCAGGAGCTGGGGATCGCCGAACGGGCGGCGCAGATGAACTCCCGTCTCGGCCGCAACCTGGCCAGCTTCCCCTGGTTCATGGACATCCAGCGCGCCCTGGCGCACTACCGGGCGGCCGAGGCGATTCTGTCGCAGCAGCCGGAGAGCAGTGCGCTGGGCTACGTCCAGTTCGGACAGGCCGACACCGCCGCCTGGGCCGTCCGCACCGCCGAAGGGCTCGAGGCGGCCGAGCGGGCCACCGACATCGCCCGCCGGGTGGGCAATGACCGCCTCCGCCGCCACGCGACCGGCCACTACGGCCTCCACCTCGCCTCCGCCGGCCGGCCGGCGGAGGCGTTCACGATCCTCGACGAGGCGTGGACGGAGGCCGACGCCGCCCGGGACGGCGTCGCCGCCTTCACGATCACGTGGACGTCGGTCGTGCAGCTGTTCGACCTCGGCGACCCGGAGGCCGTTCGGCTGCGCTGCCAGCGGGAGCTCGACACGGGCCGTCATAGCCAGGCGCCCTCGACGCGGGGGATCCTGAACGACGAGCTGGGGCGGGCGCTGGCCGTGGCCGGGGATCTCGACGCCGCCCGCCGGGCCCGGGACGACGCCGGCGACAGCCGGTACGCCGGCCCGTTCGTGGCGCTCTACGAAGGCCGCCTCGACGAGGCGGCGACGTTGTGGGACGGCCTGCGCCAGAGCGAGGAGCGCACCGGCAACCGGCGGGACCTGTGGACCAGCACGGCCCACCTGGCGATGGTCCGCCGGCTGCAGGGCCAACCGGGCGACGGTGAGCGACTGTTGCTCGAAGCACTGGCGATCGCCGCCGACGGCGGGCAGCGCATCACGGAGATCTGGACGAGAACCGAGTTGGTGTTCCTGCTCGCCGACGACGACGCCCGACTCGCCGACGCCCGCCAACACCACGAGCAGGCGAAGGGGTTGGCGGCGGGCACCGAGGATTGGCGGGGGCTCGCCGGTCGCCTGGCCCTGGCCGAGGCCGTCGTGCTGTGGGCCGAAGGGAAGGACCAGGAGGCGGAGGGCCGGGCGTCGGCGGCCATCGAGGTGTTCCGCCGCCTCGGGCTGCCGTGGGACGAGGCCGACGCGCAGCGGCGGGTCGCCCGGGCCCGCCACGGCCGGGGCGATCGGGTTGGTGCCGTCGGGCGGTTCGCCGCCGCCATTGAGCTCTACCGCCGCCACGGCGCCGGGAACTGGTGGATCGAGCCGCTGGTGGCCGAGAAGCTGGCCGCTCAGGGGGTCTCGTCCGAGGCCGTGGCGTCGTCCGTCCATCTCGTGGCGGCCGCCGTCGCGGACGAACGGCCCGACCTCGCAGCCCACACCTCTCCCGAGGGGACCGTCACGCTCCTCTTCTCCGACATCGAAGGCTCCACGGCCGCCAACGAGCGCCTCGGCGACAAGCGGTGGATGCAGGTGTTGCGGGCCCACAACCAGATCGTGCGGGACGAGATCGCCCGCCAGGGTGGCTTCGAGGTCAAGTCCCAGGGCGACGGGTTCATGCTCGCTTTCTCGAGCGCCCGCAAGGCCTTGGTCAGCGCGGTGGCCATCCAGCGGGCGCTGCTGGCCCATGGCCAGGCCCATCCCGAGGAAGCGACCCGGGTGCGCATGGGGCTGCACACCGGCGAGGCGCTGAAGGAGGGGGACGACTTCTTCGGCACGCACGTGGCGCTGGCCGCCCGGATCGCCGCCTCCGCCCGGGGCGGTGAGGTCCTCGTCTCGTCGCTGCTCAAGGACCTCACCGGCGGATCGGGCGACTTCGCGTTCGGGCCGGGCCGCGAGGTCGACCTGAAGGGCTTCTCCGAGACCCGGCGGGTGTACCCGCTCCGCTGGGAGGAGATCGATGAGTCCGACGGGACGTCTGTCCTGGGCGCACCGGCCGCAGAGCCGCCTCCCCGGCTCGTCCCGGAGCGGCTCGTCACGCTGCTGGCCGCCGAGGGCGACGGCCGGACGCACGAGGTTCTGACCGAGGCGGCGGGCGAGCAGGGCGAGATCGTTCCAGTCGACGGTGACATCGTCGTAGCGTTCGCCTCGGCCGCCGATGCAGTCACCACCGCCGGCCGGCTCCAGGCGGTCGACCCGGCGCTCCGGCTCGCCCTCCATGCCGGGGGGCTCCCGGCCACGGACGGGGCGGGGGACGGGAGCGTCGTGGCCCTGACCCGCGAGCTGGCCCTTCGGGCCGGGCCGGGCCAGGTGCTCTGCTCCGGCGTGGTGGCCCGGCTCCTCGCCGGGCGGCCCCGGCTGGCCTTCGTTCCCGTCGACGGCGGCCCGGCGGAGGCCGGCGACCCGGCCGCGGTGTACGAGCTGCGGGCCGAGGCCGCCGGCACCTTCTCCGCGCCTCCGGTGCTCATCGGCCGCCGGACCGAGCGCGCCCGCCTGCTCGAGCGCCTCGGCGAGGCTGCCACCGGGCGGGGTGGGCTGGTGATGCTGGCCGGGGAGCAGGGCATCGGCAAGACCCGGCTGGCCGACGAGGCCGCCTGCCTGGCCGAGCGGGAAGGGTTCGCGGTGCTGTGGGGCCGGTGCCACGAAGGGGAGTGGCCGCCGCCCTACGGGCCGTTCGTCGAGGCGATCGACGCCCACGCCCACCTCCTCCCGGGCAGCGAGCTCCGCCACGACCTCGGGGAGGCCGCCGGGATCGTCGCCCAGCTGGTGCCGGCCGTCCGGCGCGTGCTTCCCGACGCCGGCGTCGTCGCCGTCCCGCCGGAAGAGGAGCGGCACCGCCTCCTCGACGGCATCGGGCGCTTTCTGGTGACGCGATCCCGCCGGGTCCCCCTGGCGGTGCTCCTCGACGATCTCCACTGGGCCGACCGCAGCACCGTCGCCCTGCTCCGGCATCTCGTCCGCCTGGCCGCCACGGAACGGCTCCTGCTGATCGGCACCTACCGGGACGTCGACCTCGACCGGGCCCACCCGCTGACCGACGCCCTTGCCGCCTGGCCCCGGGAGGCGGCCTACGAGCAGCTGCGCCTCGATGGCCTCGACGGCGAGGAGGTCACCGCCTTCCTGTCCGTGAACGCAGGCCAGGACGTAGGGCTCGACACCGGTGCGGCATGGGCCGCGGAGACCGGCGGCAACCCCTTCTTCATCCTCGAGCTCCTCCGCCACCTCCATGAGGAAGGGAAGCTCTACCGCGGCCTCGACGGCCGCTGGACGGTGGCCGCTCCGCTGCGGGACCTGGCCCTCCCGGTGGCCGCCCGGGACGTGGCCCTCCGGCGGGTCTCGCGCCTGTCGGACGACGCCCGCCGGCTGCTCGTGGTGGCCTCCGCCTTCGAGGGTGCGTTCCGGTTCGAGATGGTGGCCGACCTGGCCGGGCTCTCCGAGGATGCCGGGCTCGACGCCCTCGAAGCGGCGGTCGGCGCCCGGATCCTGGAACCGTCCGGCGACACCGAGACCTACGCCTTCACCCACGCCGTCATCCGCCACGCGCTCTATGACGGCGTGGTGCCCTCCCGCCGATCGCGCCTCCACCGGCGGGTGGCCGAGGCGCTGGAGGGGGCGGCGCGGGACACTGGGGCGCTGGACACCGGGGCGCTGGCGGCGACCCCGGCCGAGATCGCCGTCCACTACCACCGCAGCGTCGCCCTGGCCGGCGCCGATCGGGGCG
>JAUZEY010000418.1 GCA_030838785.1 Actinomycetota bacterium
GTAGATGCGGTTCCAGCCCACGAGCCCGTCGAGCGGATGGAAGAAGGCGTGGAGCGGGACGATCCGACCCCGCTCCGACCGGGGTGCCTTGCGGAACCAGGCCTCGTTGAAGGCCCGGACCGTGAGGCGGTTGAGCAGCCCGGGCGGCACCCAGGGCGGGGCCGAGAGCCGCTCAGGCGGGCCGAAGGCCAGCGCCCGCTCCGGTCGGCGGTCGGCGGCCGGAAGGTCGTCGAGGACGGCGTGGTCGCCCCGGGTCAGCACCGACCGCCCGAGGGTCCGGCCCCGGGCCAGGCAGTCGATCCAGGCCACGGAGTAGCGGTAGCCGTCGTCGCCCGACTCCATGCGGGCCAGGGCGTCGTCGAGGTCGCCGGCCCGTTCGGTGTCGACCCGGATGCGGGACGTCTCGACCGGGGTTAGCTGGAGCGTGGCCGCCGTCACCACGCCGGTCAGGCCCATCCCGCCGGCGGTGGCCCAGAACAGTTCCCGGCGGAAGCTGTTCATTTCCGGGGGACACCCCCGAGCCCCCGGGTGGTCGGCGTCACCCTTGGGGTCGAGCTCGAAGCGCCCCGCCGGCGCCGCCAGCGTCAGCGACGAGACGTGTTCGGCGAAGCTCCCGTCCCGATGGTGGTTCTTGCCGTGGATGTCGGCGGCGATGGCGCCCCCGACGGTCACGTGGCGCGTTCCCGGGGTGACGGCCGGGAACCAGCCCAGGGGCACGAGCGTCCGCATGAGCCGGTCGAGGCTCACGCCGCCGCCGGCGGTGACGGTGCCGGCGGCGAGGTCGACGGCCTCGATGCGGTCCAGCCCGGTCCCGTCGAGGACGGCGCCGCCGGCGTTCTGGGCCGCGTCGCCGTAGCTCCGCCCGAGCCCCCGGGCGATGACGCCCCGCTCGGGAGGTGACGCGAGGGCATCGGCGGCGTCGCCCGGCCGTTCGAGGCGGACAAGCCGGGCCGCGGTGGCCGCCGTGCGGCCCCAGCCGGACAGCAGCGAGACGGGGCGGCTCCCGTCGCCCGGAATCCCACCCGGGGGCGCGGCCTCAGGCGGCATACACGCCGGCGGCGAACAGCCCCACCCACACGAGGCCCAGCACCTGCAGGGCCCGGTCGCCGATCACGATCTCCTCCGGCGCCCCGCCCCGGCCGGCGTCGAGCAGGAGGGCGTAGCGGAGGAGGGCCATGACGAAGGGGATGATCGACAGCTGGAACAGCACCGGATCGTTCGCCACCTTGGCCTTCTCGAAGGCCCACAGGCAGTAGGCGGTGATGGCCACCCCCGACGACACCGCCCGCACGTAGCCGAGGTACGCCAGGGAGTACGTCTCCAGGGTCGACCGGTGGGCGCCCCGCCCGTCCCGGAGGTCGACGTGTTCGGCGTGGCGCTTGCCGGCCACGATGAACAGCGATCCGAACGAGGCCACGATGAGGAACCAGTTGGAGATCGGCACGTGGGCGGCGACCCCGCCGGAGATGGCCCGCAGCACGAACCCCGACGCCACCGCGGCGAGGTCGACGACGGCCATCTCCTTCAGCCAGAGGCTGTAGGACAGCGTGATGACGGCGTAGAGGGCGAGAATTCCGGTGACACGGGGGGCGCCCCACAGGGCGGGGAGGCCGGCGCCGAGGACCAGGAGGGCGACGCCGGCCAGACGGGCCGTCCCGACCGTCACCGTGCCGGCCGCCACCGGCCGCAGCCGCTTGCGGGGGTGGAGCCGGTCGGCCTCGGCGTCGAGGGCGTCGTTCATGAGATAGGTGCCGGACGAGACGAGGCACCAGGCGGCGAAGGCGCCGATGACGGGGGCGAGGTGGCCCGGGGTGAGCGAGATGCCGGCCGCCCCGGGGGCGGCGAACACGAGCACGTTCTTGATCCACTGCCGGGGCCGGGCGGCCCGCAGCAGACCGCCGGGCACCGAGAACTTCCACCCGCCGGGGAGGACCACCGGGGCCGGCGTGTCGACGGTGACGAGCGACGGCTCGACGACCGGCGGCGCCTCGGTGGTGGAGAGTTCGGGGCTCGGTTCTCCGAGCACCTCAGCAACCTCTGGGCCCGCGCCCAAGAACCCCTTCGGCCCATGGCTGCTTCGGCGCTCGGTCATGGCTCGATGGGCAACTGGTGGCTGGCCTCGATGAGCTCGTCGGCGTCGTGGCCGCCCGCCGCCCCGGTCGCCAGCACCGAGTGCACCGACCAGGCCATCATCACCGCCGACGCCAGCGACCCGGCCAGGAAGCCCCGCTCGACCCGGGGCAGCAGGTCGTGCTGCACGGCGGTGACGACGGTGAAGACGACGAGCCCGACCGCCCAGCCGATCACGACCCGGGGGTAGGTGGCCAGGGCGATCAGCGCCTGGGCCAGCGCCAGGGCCAGCATGTAGACGGCGCTGGCGGCGGCGAGGTAGCCGAGGTCGGTGTGGGACAGGCGGAAGTCCTTGCCGAACATGGTGGTCACCACGAACGGTCCGATGGCGAAGGCGGTGACGGTGGCCAGCGCACCGATCGCCACCACGAGCGCCAGCATCCGCTTGAGCCCGGCCCGGAAGTCGGCGTGGCGGCCGGCGCCGGCCAGGTGGGCGAGCTTCGGCAGGAGGGCCGCCTGCACCGCCTGGAACATGAACAGCGGGATCCGGGCGATGATCAGCCCGTTGAGGAACCGGCCGGCGACGCCGTGCTTCCCCTTCTGCTCGGCGTCGGCCAGGATCTGCACGGCGAAGACCCCGGCGTTGACCAGCAGCTGGGCCATCACGGAAGCGGCCAGCAGGTAGCCGAGGGCGCTCGACAGCTCCGACCAGGGCGCGTCGGGCCCGGGGGTGATCAGGTTCCGTTCCTTGCGCACCCCGATCAGGGTGGCGGCGATGGGGGAGAGGCCGATGATGACCCCGTAGGGCCCGACCGTGTCCACGCCGACGATGGCCAGAACGGCGCAGGCCACCATGCGCAGGAACGCCTCGGATCCGAGGATGACGCCGTAGGGCTTGAACCGGCCGTTGCCCGACAGCACGCCCCGGACGAGGAACTCCACGTAGTAGCCGGCCAGCGCCACCATCAGCGCCACCAGCAGCAGGATCTTGTGGTCGAACAGATGCGGCAGTGACAGGGGACCGGTGGCGGCGGTCACGGCGATGAGGACGGCCGCCGCCACGCCCCCGGCTAGCGCCGCCCGGTGGATGAGCGGCCCGCCGCCGAGCCCCTTGGCCCGCCGGGTCGACAGCGCCCGTCCGACCTCCTGCTCGAGGGGCAGGAAGACGCCGGGGCACACGACGTAGGTGAGCGCCCACAGGACACCCAGGGGGGCGTAGCGCTCGGGGCCGAGGGCCCGGGCCGAGATGGCCAGGAACCCGTAGGACGTGATCCCGCTCACGATCAGCCCGGCCCCCACGGCCAGGGTTCCTTCCGGGAGGGGGTTGCTCCGCCCTTCCAGCAGCTTCCTCGGATCCATCGGGGGTGAGCCTAGGCGGTGGGTGTGGGCGGGCCGGTGACGCTGGTCCCAGCGCCCGGTCAGGAACGCGCCATTCGCCGGTCGGGCCCGGCCGGCCCGTCAGGATCGCTGCCAGTCCTTCCAAACCGGGTCGTAGCCGGCCGTCCGGAGGGCGGCGGCGACCTCGGCGGGAGTCCGTTCGTCGGCCACCGAGAACTGCGGCTCGGCGTCGGACGGGCCGGTGTAGCCACCGGGCTCGGTGTGCGACCCGGCCGAGAGGTGCGTCACACCCAGCGGGATCACGGCGTCCCGGAAGGCCGGCGCCTCCCGGGTCGACAGAACCAGACCCACATCGGGCAACAGGAGCCGCAGGGCACACAGGAGTTGCACGAAGTGGCGGTCGTCGAGGGTGCCGGGGGGCGTTGGGGCGCCGGCGCAGGGCCGGAGTCGGGGAAGCGACACCGTCACCTCGACCCGCCACCAGCGCCGCAGCAGGGCCCGGGCGTGGGCGGCCACGGCCAGCGCCTCGGAGCGCCAGTCGTCGTGGAGGCCGAACAGGGCGCCGATCCCGAGGCGGCGCATTCCGGCCTCGGCCCCCCGGTCGGGGGCGGCCAGGCGCCAGTCGTAGTTGCGCTTCTTGCCGAGGCGGTGGACGGCGGCGTAGGTGGAGCGGTCGTACGTCTCCTGGTAGACGATGAGTCCGTCCGCGCCGGCGGCGACGAGGCTCCTGTATGTGGGCGTGTCCCACACCTGCACCTCGAGCGACACCTGGGGGACGATCGGGGCCAGGGCGGCGACGCAGTCCCGGAGGTAGCCCTTGGAAACGATCCGGGCGTGCTCCCCGGCCACCAGGAGTACGTGGCGGAACCCCGCCTCGGTGAGGGCTCGGCCCTCGGCCGCGACTTCCTCCGCCGTGAGTGTGCGGCGGGCGATGTCGTTCCCGGCCGAGAACCCGCAGTAGGTGCAAACGCTGACGCACTCGTTGGAGAGATACAGCGGGGCGAAGAGATGCATGGTCCGCCCGAACCGCCGCAGGGTCGTGCGCCGGGCCAGCGCCGCCATGTCCTCGAGCCGCTCGCCGGCCGCATCCGACAGCAGGGCGGCGAAGTCGGCCAGGTCCCGCCGGTCCCGGCCCAGCGCCCGGTCGACGTCGCCGGCTGTGGCGCCGGCGACGTGGTCGAGGAGGGCGCAGAGGTCCGTGGCGACCAGATCGGCCGCGGCGGTCCCGTCGGGAACGCCGTCGGGGCGG
>JAUZEY010000430.1 GCA_030838785.1 Actinomycetota bacterium
CATCAACCACCTCGCCGACCGCCGGCCCGCCGACCTGTCCACCGGTCAGCGGCGCCTCGTGGAACTGGCCCGGGTGGTGGCCGGCGGGTTCCGGCTCCTGCTGCTCGACGAGCCGAGCTCCGGTCTCGATCACACCGAGACCGACCGGTTCGGCGACGCGTTGCGCACCCTCGTCGAGGAGCGCGGCACCGGGCTCCTCATCGTGGAGCACGACATGGCGCTCGTCATGCGGATCTGCCACTACGTCTACGTGCTCGACTTCGGCCGCCCCATCTTCGAGGGTGAGCCGGAGGCCGTCGTGGCCAGCGACGTCGTGCGGGCGGCCTACCTCGGCGACGAGACCGCCGAGCTCGCAGAGATGGAGGCCGGCCTTGTTTGAGCTCCGCCGCATCACCGCCGGCTACGGCGCCACCACGGTCCTGCGGGACGTCTCCCTGGCCGTCCCCGACGGCAGCGTAGTCGCCCTCATCGGCGCCAACGGGGCGGGCAAGACCACCCTGCTGCGGGTGGCGTCGGGCCTGCTGCAGCCGACGTCCGGCACCCTGGCCATCGACGGCGAACCGGTCGGGGACACCACCCCCCACGGCCTCGTCGGCCACGGGATCTGCCTCGTCCCCGAAGGCCGCGGCGTCTTCCGGTCGCTCACCGTGCGGGAGAACCTGACCCTCCAGGCCCGCAGGGGGAGCGGCGACGAGGCGATCGACCGCGCCGTCGAAGCGTTCCCCCGCCTCGGCGAGCGCCTCAACCAGGCCGCCGGCACGATGTCGGGTGGCGAACAGCAGATGCTCGCCCTGGCCCGCGCCTACATCCAGTCGCCCCGGGTCGTGCTCCTCGACGAGGTGTCGATGGGCCTCGCCCCCCGGGTGGTCGACGAGATCTTCACGTTCCTGGCCGGCCTCGCCGCCGCCGGCTCGAGCCTGCTGCTCGTCGAGCAGTACGTCACCCGGGCCCTCGACGTGGCCGACTACGTCTACATGCTCAACAAGGGCCAGCTGGCCTTCGCCGGCGAACCCGCCGAGCTCGCCGGCAAAGACGTCTTCGCCGCCTACGTCGGCGCCGCCGTCGGTTCGCACTGAACCCCGCCCGTCCCAACGGATACGACACAGACGGAGGACTTCCGTGAGCCCCACCACCCGCCGGGCCGCCCTCGGCGCCCTTGTTACCGCGTTCCTGCTCAGCACTGCCTGCGGGACACGCGTCGAATCGGCGGCGATCCTCGCTGCCGAAGGCCACAGCGCCGCCGCCCCCGCCGGCGACAGCAGCGGCTTCGGAGGCGCGATCACCCCAACGGGGACGGCCGGCGCCGACAGCGCGGCGATCTCCACCGATCCGGCCGCCTCGGCCGCCTCGGCCGGATCCGCCGGGCCGGTGGCCGCGGCGGCGGCTGGGACGGCGGGGTCGACCGCCGAAGCTCCCCGCAACCGTGCCGCCGCGGCGGGCGCCTCGCCGGCCTCGGCCGGGAAGGGAACCACCGCCGGCGCGTCCTCCGCCGGAGGGGCGGGCTCCGGGGCCGGTAGCGGCACTGGCGCGGCGGCGGGGACCACCGCCGCCACGGCGAAGGCCGCCACGCCGGGGGCGCCCACTGCCAAGGGGTGCAGCACGCCCGGGTCCCCGCTCGTCATCGGCCAGGTCGGCGGCTTCTCCGGGATCGTCAGCAACGTCCTGCTCCCGGCCCGCATCGGCATGCAGGTGTGGGTCCAGGACATCAACGCCCGCGGCGGGATCGCCTGCCACCCCGTGAAGCTGTTCCAGGTCGACGACGGCTCCGACTCGTCCCGGTCGGCCGCCGCGGTACGCGACCTCGTCGAGAACAAGAAGGTCGTCGCCCTCGTCGGCTCCTCCGTGCCGATCTCGATCGTCGGCTACCGGTCCGCCTCCGAGCAGCTCAAGATCCCCAGCGTGGGCGGCGACTCGCTCAACTACGACTGGTCGCAGAGCCCGGTCCTGTTCCCCCAGGGCGCCACGTTCTCGGCCACCATCATCGGTGCCGTCAAGCAGCTGGCCGACCAGGGCAAGACCAAGCTCGGCGTCATCTACTGCGTCGAGGCCCGCAACTGCCAGGACGCCAACAAGGTCATAATCGACGGCGGCGACAAGGTGGCCGGCGCCACCGTCGTGTACCGCAGCCAGATCTCGCTGGCCCAGACCGGCTTCGGCGGGCAGTGTCAGGCCGCCAAGGACGCCGGTGCCCAGCAGGTCCTGCTGGCCATGGACGGCTCCGCCATCAGCCGGGTCATGAAGTCCTGCGCCCAGATCGATTACTTCCCGGCCATCGCCACCTCACCCATCGCCATCGGCTCCTCGGTTACCCAGGACCCCAACGTCCGCAAGGCCGGCGTCTCCCTGGCCCACATCGCCTTTCCCTGGACGCAGGCCGACAACCCGGCCGAGCAGCGCTACCAGCAGGCCATGGCCCGCTCCGCCCCCGGTGTGGCGTCCGACGGCGCCACCTCGCAGGCCTGGGTGGCCGGCGAGATGCTCCGCACCCTCGTCGACAGCCTCGGCGACGCCGGCCTCGGCGACATCACCACCGAGCTCGTCTACCGCGGCCTCGCCAACCTCAAGGGCACGACGCTCGACGGCCTGACCTCGCCCCTCACCTTCACGGCCGGCCAGCCGAAGGCGCCCGAGAACAACTGCTACTTCCCCGTCCTCCTGACCGAGGACAAGGGTTTCGTCGCCCCGAACGGGAGCCGGCCCACGTGCCTGTAACGCCGCAACGCACCCCCGCAGAAAGAGACCGACCGTGAAACTGCTCCTCATCCGCCATAGCGAGCCGGATCCCGGGCGCGACGTCCTCGACCCGCCGCTCACCGACCACGGCCGCCGGCTGGCGGCCGCCATGGGGCAGTGGCTCGCCGGTGAGGGAATCACCACCGTCTACTCGAGCTCGAGCCGACGGGCACTCGAGACCGCCGAGCTGATCGCCGGGTCGATCGGTGCCCCCGTCGTGCAGAGGGAAGGACTCGCCGAGTTCGGCGACGGTCAGGAGTACGTACCGGTCGAAGAGCTGCGCCGGACCGGCGACGCCCGCTGGACGGCCATGGCCGCCGGCGACCTCGCCGTCTTCGGCACCGACGCCGAGACCTTCAGGGCTGAGGTGTCGGCGGCCGTGGGGGCCATCGCCGACGCCCATCCGGGCCAGACCGTGGCGGTGGTCGCCCATGCCGGCGTCATCAACGCCTACCTCGGCGACATGCTCGACATCGACCGCCTCCTGTGGGTCGAACTCGACTACGCCGCCATCTGCCGCGTGGCCGTCAGCCGGAGTGGGGTCCGCAGCGTCCTTGCCCTCAACGAACGGCCCCACGGCTGCGGCCTTCCGCACGATTCCCTGCTCACCACGCCGCTGCCAGGAGGCTCCTCGTGAACGACTGGATCCTGAACGACACCCCCTCGAAGGTCTTCCCGCTCTACTCCCGGGCCAACGTCGGCGAGGTCTTCCCCGACCCGATCACCCC
>JAUZEY010000433.1 GCA_030838785.1 Actinomycetota bacterium
CGGCGATTGAGGGCGAGCGCAAGCAGGTCACGGTGATGTACACCGACGTCGTCGGTTCGATGGAGCTGACCCGGGCGCTGGGTGCCGAGCGTTGGGGCATGGTCCTGGATCGCTTCCTGGCCATCGCCGCCGGAGCCGTCCACGGCCTGGAGGGGACCGTCAACCAGTTCACCGGCGACGGCCTCATGGCGGTCTTCGGTGCGCCGCTGGCGCACGAGGACCACGCTCGGCGCGCCTGTCTGGCCGTACTCGAGCTCCAACGCGAAGTTGCCGCGCTGGCGGCGGAGCTGGCGCGCCGCGACGGGGTCGAGTTCGCCGTCCGTTGCGGGCTGAACTCCGGTGAGGTGATCGTCGGTCTGATCGGCGACGACCTGCACCTGGACTTCGTGCCGATCGGGAACACCACCGCACTCGGCAGGCGGATCGAAGCGCTGGCGCCGGCGGGCTCGACGGCGCTCAGCGCGTCCACCGCCGCCCTGATCGAAGGCGAGTTCGAGCTCCGGGACCTCGGCGAGTTCGAAATCAAGGGGGTGCAAGCCCGTCAGCGAGTGCGCGAACTGGTCGGACCGGGGGCGGCGCGGACGCGCTTCGCGGCGGTCGCCGCCCGGCGCGGGCTGACCCGGTTCGTCGGTCGCGACGCAGAGCGCGCCCAGCTCGAATCGGTACTCGAACGCACCCTGGTCGGGGATGGGGGAGCGATCGGGATCGTCGGCGACCCAGGCGTGGGCAAGACCCGTCTCGTGCACGAGTTCGTCGCCCGATGCGCCGCCCGGGGCCTGACGGTCAACTCCGCCGGCGCTGTCGCCCACGGACGCCACGCCCCGTTCCTCCCCATCCTGGCGCTGTACCGCGACTACTACGGCATCGGCGAGCCTGCCGCGCCCGAGGTCGCCCGCCGGCGGATCGCGTCAACGATGTCGGCCCTCGATCCGGCGTTCGCCGCCGACCTACCGCTGCTGTTCGAGTTCCTCGGCGTTGCCGACCCTGGTCAGCCGCTGACCACGACGGATCCCGAGGCCCGCCGGCACCGGCTGCTCGATATCGCCACCCGAGGCATCAAGGCCCGAAGCCGTTCCGAGGCGGCGGTCCTGGTGATCGAGGACCTGCAATGGATCGACGACGCCAGCGCCGCCTTTCTGCAGCGGATGGCCGAGGCGGTCGTCGGCACCCGGATCCTCCTCCTGTGCACCTACCGGCCGGAACACGAACCGCTGTGGACGAACAACGGCCGCCACGTCCGGCTCAGCCTCGGCCCGCTCGATGCCACGGAGACCGACGACCTGCTCGGCGAGCTCCTCGGACGCCACCGCTCCCTGGACCGCTTGGCGACGAGGATCGTGGGGCGGGCCGGCGGCAACCCGTTCTTCATGGAGGAGATCGTGCAGGCGCTGGCGGAGAACGGCCACCTCGCCGGCGAGCCGGGCCAGTATCGGCTTGGCGCCGAGTTGGACAGCGTCGCCCTGCCCCCCACCGTCCAGGCCGGTCTCTCGGCGCGCCTCGACCGGCTGCGCCCGGACGAGAAGGTGCTCGTCCACTTGATGTCGGTGATCGGCCAAAAGATCCCTGGGCAGTTGTTGAGGGAAGTCTGCGGTCTCGGCGAGAACCAGCTGGCCGAAGCGCTCGAATCACTCGGGCGCGCCCAGCTGGTCGTCCCGGACGGCGGGACCCGGAGCGGCGATTACGAGTTCCGGCACCCGCTGACGCAGGAAGTCGCCTACGGATCCCTGCTCTCGCAACGGCGGGCGAGCGCCCACCGCGCCGTGGCGGCGGGAATCGAGCGCGTCTACCCCGACGGGTTGGACGAACGTGCGGCGATCCTCGCCCACCACTACGGGGCCTCCGATGACAGGCTCGATGCGGCCCGCTGGCACGCTCGGGCCGCCGCCTGGGTCGAGCTCACCTCCCCGGCCGACGCCATGCACCACTGGCGGCTCGTGCGCCACCAGACAAACGGGCTCGACGGCGTCCTCGAAGGCGATCAGCTCGCCGCCAAGGCCCGGATCGGACTGCTCGGCATGGCCTGGCGGCTCGGAATGGTGCCCGAGGAAGCGGCGGCCCTCCACGCCGAGGGACGTCCGGCGGACGTGGAGCGGTTCCGCCTTGACCTCAACTACGCCGCCACCCTCATGCACGGCGGCCGTGAGCGGGAGGGGCTCGAGTTGTTCCGGGAGGTCAGCCGACGGGCCGTCGCGACCGGTGATCCCGATCTGGTGCTGACGCCCGCCTGCGGGGTGTCGTATGCCAATTGGGTGGCGGGAACGTTGACCGAGGCGGTGGCGGTGATCGACGCCGCGCTTCGGCTGACCGGCGGCAACCCCACGGCCGGCGCGGGCCTCGCCTTCGTCTCCCCCCATGCCCACGCCTTCGGGCACCGAGGGCAGGCCCTCGGCTACATGGGACAGCTCGACGAGGCCCGCCACGACTTCGATCGGGGGGTCGAACTGGCTCGCGAGCACGGTGACCCCGAGGTCGAGTCCTATCGTTACGCCAACCTCGCCCTGCTCGAGGCGACGACCGGCGCGACCGGCGACGCACTCCGCGACGCCGCCCTCGGGCTCGAAATCGCCAATCGCTCCCACAACACGATCGCCATCGTGGCCCTCTCGACAGCCAGAGCCGTGGCGCAGGCCGGTTCGGGACACTTCGCCGAGTCGCTCCAGCAAGCCGAAGCCAATCTCGTGACCGTCCGCCAACAGGCGATGGGGCTCTATTTCGAGCCGATGTTGCTGGCCACGATGGCGCGCTGCACGCTCGCCCTCGGCCGACCCGATCAGGCCCTCGCCGCCGCCGAGGAAGCGCTCGACATCATGGACGGCCGCGGTCTCACCACCTGCGCCCTCCTCGCTCCGATCACGCTGGCGGAGGTGCTCATGGCCAGCCGAGGTGCCGCCGCCGCCGAGCGGGTCGAGGCTGTTCTCGCCCACGCCGCCCAGACGGCGCGGCACTGCCAGGCCCACATCTTCGAGCCCCAGATCCATCGCCAATGCGCCGCTCTGGCGCGCCTACGCGGCGATGGCATCGCCGGTGGCGACGATTCGATCTAAACCACGACCCCTGCTCCCGCTCATCATCGGCCTCCGGTTCGGGACCTGACGTCACCACGCTCGGCGGCCCAGTTATCCCCTTCAAAGCGCGCCGATAACTGGACAACTTTTCGATGGAGCCAAAACGCTGCTGGCTGCACGCGCGAAGTGTTCCTAGAGGACAACTGAACACGACCCCAGTCTAGGCGAGGGCCTCGGGGTTCACATCGGGTTGTGGGAACGGTCGCTGCGGGCGGCCAACCGGTCTGCGAAGACTGTCTAGGTCTACCTGGAGTTGGAAGGGCCGCCGTGACTGGGGATCCACGGGCCGATGAGCCGCCGGGGGATCGCCCAGATGGTGGGCAAGCGGGCCAAGGCCGCCGGCCTCCCCCACATCCATCCCCATCAGCTGCGCCACATCTTCGCCCACGCCTTCCTCGACGCCGGCGGCTCCGAGGGCGGCCTCATGCGCCTTGCCGGCTGGCGGTCGAGGACCATGCTCGGCCGCTACGCCGCATCCACCGCCAGCGGGCCCGGGACGAGCACCGCCGCCTCGGGATCGGCGACAAGCTCGGCTGACCTACCGCATTACGACCCGGACCGGGCGCGGACGCTGACCACACCCAGCTTGCTCATCCGCCAGACGAAGTCCTCGTCGACATCGGGGAGCCGGTCGTGAGCGAGCCAGCAGCGGAGCTGGTACAGCCTCGCCCAGGGTCGATCCCGGTTGACGTCGAGCCCCACCAGCCTGCAGTAGGCGTAGGCCTCATTGCCGATCGCGATCCAGAGCCGGTGCAGGGCCCACCGGTAGACGTCATCGCCGTCGTACCGGGCTCGGTCCTCAACCACGGCGAGGTGCTCAATTCGCTCGAGCAGGGCATCGAGCTCCAGGAGGGCATGGCGCTCCGGGCGGACCGGCCCGCCCGTGGTCACAGCGCCTCGGCCGCCACCAGATCGGGGCTGACGTTCGGCTTGCTCAGCACCGCATCGGAATAGAGGCGCACCTCGGCACCGAGCAGCTCCCGGGCAGCCAGTTCGAAGTCGATCACGTCGAACGGATCACCGTCGCTCACCACGTGACCAACCAGCCGGCCAGGAGACGCGAACCGAAGCTCCGTGATCCCGTGCTCAGCCGCGAGCGCCCGGATCTCCTCCACCCGAGAGCTCAAGAGCGCAAAGTCTGCCGCCGGGAGCTGAGGAGGGTCGGGATAGGGGCTGCTCACACGGCCATGGTACGGCGCAGACTCTTCAGGTTGCACCCGCTTTTCAACGCGGCAGGCCAGCGGTTGATCCAGCCGAGGCGCGCTCACCACGCCCGGAGTGACGACGGATCTCGGGCCGCACGACTTCAATCCGAGCCCAGTACTCCTGCTGAGCGGGCGTCAGCGGGCCGACGACGACGTTCGGCCCGAGGTTCAGGTCGTCCTCGTAGCTTTGGACGTTGCGCGGCTAAGCGCGAACAAACCGAACCGTACAATCACTTCGGGACCAAACTGGCCGGCGACGAGATCGGCATAATCCTGCCGACAGTCAGCAATATTCTGCCGATACCCAGAGGACGGGTTGTCAGGGCGAGCGCCGTAGGGCCGCGCCGCTCTGGTCAGTGGAGGAGGCCAAGACCGACCGCCTGAGCGGACCAGAGGCGGGATCAGCGCCGCCGGCGGACCTGAGACAAGCGGAGCTGGAGCTCGGTGAAGTAGGTGCGCCTGCTCGAGGAGGGCATGGGTTCGCGGGGCTTGGGCCCCGCTCGCAGATCAAGCAATCCCGAGCACAGGCCGCCCGGCGGATCT
>JAUZEY010000451.1 GCA_030838785.1 Actinomycetota bacterium
TGTCGGAGTCGCGCCCGGCGGCCAGCGCCCGTCCGATCCGGGAACGCCGGAGGTTGGTGGCGAACCAGACCACCCCGGCGGCGACGAGGAGCGCCATCAGGTAGTACGACACGGCCGGGCGGCCGGACAGCGTCTCCATCCAGTCGGGCCGCCGGATGACCGTGAAACGGCCGGTGAACCAGCGGGCCCGGGGGCCCCAGAGCAGCGAGGCCGCCACCACCATCCACAGCAGGGAGAGGACGGCGAAGCCGAGCCGGCCCCGGGACCGGAAGGCGGGGACGCCGATGAGGACGGCGAAGGGCAGGGCGGCCAGGGCGGCGAGGGGCACGGCGGCCATGTGGGGCAGGCCGGCCCGGACGCTCAGGTCACCAACGAGGTAGGCGCCGATCCCGGCGAAGGCGACCTGGCCCAGCGGCACGTCGCCCGTCCAGCCGGAGACGATGACGATCGAGGCGCAGACGAGGAAGATGGAGATCCCCCGGGCCCAGGCGTCGAGGGCGATGTCGGTCGAGAGCGCCGGGACCCCGACTGCGAGCCCCACGATCAGGGCGGCCAGACCGACGCGACGGACCCAGGCCGGCAGGGGCCGGGGCCGGGCGGTGACGAAGGCCCGGCGACGGGCGGCGGACCGGGTGCTGTCGGCCGCGGCGCTGGCGAAGACCTCGTCGAGCGCTGGGCGGCCGACGAGACCGGGCCGGCGCAGCAGGACCCCGGCCACGATGACGAACGCCACCAGGTTGCCGATGCCCCCGACGCCCGAGCTTCCGCCCGGCTCGAGGAGCGCCGGCACGACCCCGAGGACGACCCCGGCGATCGCCGCCCGGGGGAGGCTCCGGAAGCCGCCGAGTGCCGCGGCGGCGAAGGCGAAGGCGATGTAGACGGTGGTCTCGTAGGTGTTGGAGAGGACCGGGTGGATGATCAGCGTCATCGCCACCGCCCCGAGCACCGATGACAGGACCCAGGCCCGCCGGCTCAGGGCGGCGGGGTCGACGCCGGCCATGCGCGCCCCCTCGGGGTCGGCGGCGGCGGCCCGGAGGGCGAGCCCGAAGCGGGTCCGCCGGGAGAGACCGCTCAGGCCCACCCCGACCGCGGCCGCCACCAGCAGGGTGGCAACCTCGCTCCGGGGCAGGGCCAGGGTGCCGAGCTGGAAGGACGGACCGCCCCAGGGCGGCGGGAGGAACTTCGCCCCCGACCCCCAGACGGCGTTGACGCCGGCCAGGAGCAGCGCCGAACAGCCGAGCAGGGCCACCAGGGCCGGGACGATCTGCTCCCGGAGGCTGCGGGTGACGAGGTCGCAGGCCAGGCCGAGGGCGGCGGCCACTGCGACCGACACCGCCAGCGCCGGCCACCAGCCGAGGCCGGAGCCCACGCGCCCACCCGGGGTCATGAGGTCGCCGTGGAGAACGGCGGCGACCGTGCCGATGGCCACGATGGCGACGTTGGGGACGCGGGTCGCCTGATAGACGACCGTGACACCGGCGGCGAGGAGGGCGTACACGGCGCCGAGCGATAGGCCGAAGACCAGCGTCGTGACCAGGGTCACCGGTGGCGGCCTCCCGAGGGTGGAACGATGCCGCGCCAAGCGGCGCGTCCCTTGATGGTACCGCCCGGTCCGGCCCCTTCCGGCTCACCCAGCCCGGCCCGGTGGGAGGCGTTGCCGCTGGTCGGGACCGTCGGGGCCGTGCTCGTGGGCGGCGTCGAGCCGTTGGTGGCCGGGGCCCGGGGGGTTCCGGTGGTGGTCGTGGTGAGCTGGCCGCGGCGGTACTTGCCCTCGAGCGTGCCGCCGCAGCCTGTGACGAGCAGCGCCCAGGCGGCCACCAGTGCCGTTACCGGCATCGCCCTCCGCTTCGCCACCTCTCGGCCCCCGAACCTCTCGGCAGAACGACGCAGCTTACCGACCCTGTCCCATGGCGGCTCCCGCCGCAGTTGGGCAGGGGTAGTGTCCGCCCGTGGCCAAGCACCCCTTCCTCTCCGACGGCTGGTTCGACGAGGTCCGCCGCCTCCACGAGGCCGCCGGCGGCGCCGCACCCGAAGGCACCGAGATCCGCATGAACCTGATGATCACCGCGACGCCGTTCGATGGCGACCTGGCCATGCACATGGCCGCCGCCGACGGCCGGGCCGACTGGGGCAAGGGTCACCTCGACGACGCCGACGTGACGCTCACCCTGGCCTACGACACCGCCCGGGCGATCTTCGTCGACGGGAACCCGCAGGCGGCCATCGAGGCCTTCATGGCGGGCCGGATCATCGTCCAGGGGGACATCACGAAGCTGATGGTGATGCAGGCCGCAGGCCCCGGCGCGGCGGCGTCGCAGCTGACCAGGTCGTTACAGGAGATCACGGAGTAGGGAAGGCGCCAGGCCCCGGACGCGGCTCGTGCCCCGAGGGGGTAGGGCATCCGGGCCCGGTGGCGGCTGGGGAACACCACCCGGCACTCGCAGACGCTCCTACCCCCTCGAGGCACGGAACAACGGGATCCTAACACGACCCCTCGGACGCGCAATCGATCCCGGGACCGGTTGCGGCACTTGTCCCGTTCGGGCCCCGATGTCCCCTCGGGACGGGCCCTGCGAGCGGCTCAGAGGTACAGCGTCACCGTCTCGTTGCGGCGGAGCTGGGTGCCCTTCGGAGGGTCCTGGTGCCGGACGCGCCTGCCGGGGCGGTAGCCGACCACGTCGACCTGGAGACCGGCCTGTTCGAGGGCGGCCACGGCGTCCTCGACGGTCTCGCCGGTGTAGTCGTCGACGGTCACCACGTCGCGACCCTTGCTGACCACGACGGTGACCGCCGAGTCCCGGGGGGCCTCGGCCCCCGCCACCGGGCTGTGGCGGATGACCTGGCCGGCGGGAACGGTGTCGCTGTACTCGTCGGTGCGCGACACCTTGAACCGCTTGGCCGCGAGCGCCTTCGACGCGTCGTCATAGCTCTTGCCGACGACGTTGGGCACCTCCACCGGACGGGGCCCGTCGGAGACCACGAGGTGGACCTCGCTGCCGGGAGGAGCCTGGCGGTCGGCCGGCTGCTGCGCGACCACGAGCCCGGTGCCGACGTTCTCGTCGGTGCGGTGCTCACTGGTGACGACGAACCCGGCCGCCGTCAGGGCCGCTCGGGCGGCGGCCTCGGTCTGGTTTGCGACACCGGGCAGGCCGACCGGCGGGGGGCCGGCGGCCAGCTGGAGCGTCACGGTGTGGTGGACGGCGAGGAGGGTGCCGGGCGCCGGATCCTGGGCCACGACCGTGCCGGCCGGGTCGTCGGACGCGACAGTGCGGGTGCGGACGCCGACACCGGCCTGCCGGGCGGCGTCGCGGGCGGCCTTCTCCCCCGTTCCGACGAGATTCGGTACCCGGGCCCGCGGCCCCGTGGCCGACGACGCCGCGAACGCCGCCGTCCCCGCCGCGACGAGCAGCACCACCAGCACGACGATCGGCACCAGCCGTTCCGGCCTCCGCCTCG
Organism: Actinomycetota bacterium; assembly: GCA_030838785.1. Classification (GTDB taxonomy): domain Bacteria; phylum Actinomycetota; class Acidimicrobiia; order IMCC26256; family BP-133; genus BP-133. The sequence goes on from JAUZEY010000451.1 coordinate 3,457, forward strand.
CCCGGCGCGGCCGGGGCGCCTGCCCCGGCGGTGGACCCGCTGGAGTCGCCGGCGCGGCCGGGGTGGTCGAGACCGGGATCGCCATCAGCGGCTGGTCCGGGCCGGTCGGCGGCGCGTCGGGCAGGGGACTCTGCAACACCGAGGGCAGGGGCCCGAGAGGCCCGGGCGGCGTCGCCGTCGGCGGTACGGTCCGCACGGCCGTCGGCAGCGCGCCGAGCGTCGTCGGCGCCGCCGGGCGGATCTCGGTCGGGTGGGGGTCGAAATCGACAGCCCCCGGGCCCGGCAGCGGGATGGGGTCGGGAGGGGGCAGGGCGGCGGCGGCATCGGAGAGGGCGGCGGCGAAGGCCCGGGCGTCGGCGAAGCGGCCGTCGGGATCGGCCCGACCGGCCCGCTCCAGCACCGGGGCGAGCGCGCCGAGTTCGGGCGGGACCTCGAGGTGACGCTCGACCCGGGCCAGCAGGGTCGCCAGCGACGTGTCGAAGGCGTTGGGGACGGTCCCGGTCACCGCCTCGACCAGGACCAGGGCGAGGGAGTAGACGTCGGAGCGGGCGTCGACCACGCCCCTGACCTGCTCCGGGGCGGCGTAGCGGGCGGTGCCGAGCACGGCCCCGGCCGGCTCCGTCCAGCTGGCCTCGGCCAGGGCCCGGGCCAGGCCGAAGTCGGCCACCCGGGCGGTGCCGTGCTCGTCGAACAGGAGGTTGGCCGGCTTCACGTCCCGGTGGACGAGGCCCCGGGCGTGGGCGTAATCCAGCCCGGCGGCGACCTGGCGGCCCACGGCCGCCGCCTGGGCCGGGCTGAGCCGGGCGCCCCGGTCGAGGAGGCTGCGCAGGCTTCCGCCCTCGAGCAGCTCCAGGACCATGAACGGGGCCGGGGGTTGGGGCGTCCCCGTAGAGACAGCGTCCTCCCCCCAGTCGTAGACGGCCACGACGTTCGGATGGTGGAGCGAGGCGGCGATCTGGGCCTCGGCGCCGAAGCGGCGGAGGAACCCGGCGTCCTCGGCCAGGGCGGCGTGGAGGACCTTGACCGCCACCTTGCGCTGGAGCCGCACGTCCCAGGCGGCGTAGACGCGCCCGCTCGCCCCCGTCCCGATGGGGGCGACGAGGCGGTACCGGCCGGCCAGGACCCGGCCGGCCAGATCGGCCACGCCGCTGGTCCGCATCCCCGCTAACTTACCGGCCTTCCGACGCTGGTCGGGGGAGGGCGGGGGCGTGGTCCCGGACGTCGTGGCGTTCCTGGAGGAGTTCTTCGAAGCCGGCTTCGTGTGGGACGAAGCCGGCCTGGCCGACCTCGCGGACCGGCTGACCGCCCTCGGCCCCTCGCCGGTGGCCGAACTGGCCCACGGCTTCGCCGCCCTGCGCCTCCGCCTCGAGATGGGCGAGCTGTCCGAGCCGCAGCGCCGGGAGGTGGAGGCCGTGATCTATCCCCGGCTGTGGAAGGTGCTCGAAGCCGTGCGGGCCGGGCTGCCGGAGGGCGAGCAGCGGGCCCGGGTCCACGTCCTCAACCGGCGCCTGGCCCGGCTCCTGGCCACCGAGGCCGACGTCCTCTGACGCCGGTCGAACACGCCGCCGCTACCGTCAGGCGCATGGATCGCCAGTGGACGGTGGCCGGCGCGGCGGCGCTGCTGTCCCTGGAGAACGTGGCCGTGCTGTGCGGGCTGCTGTTCCGGGCCCACACCTCGGTCGTGCTGCTCGGAGTGCTGCTGCTCAAGTTCCCGCTGTGCCGGGCGCTGCTCCGCCTCCGTATCGCGGCGGCGGCGATTCTCATCCTGTGGGAGAGCCTGACCATGCTGGTCGCCCTCGTGAACCTGTCCCTCGCCCCGCCGGCCCAGCTGGCGCTGTTCGCCTCGGCCAGCGCCGGCTCGACCCTGATCGCGCTCTCCCTGCCGCTCTTCGCCCCCCAGGGCACGGAGTAAGAGGACCACCATGGCCACACCGATACGTCCGCTCCCCGCCGGCCCCCGGGTCCGGCGCCTTCCGAGCACGCCCACGATCGTCATCGGGCTCGGGGTGCTGCTGGCCGTCAACCTCCTGATCTTCGCCGCCCAGACCGGCGGCCAGGGGCAGGACAACACGGGGCCGCCCCTGCCGGCGGACATCGAGTTGCTCGTGCCCACCCCCGGGGCGGTCATCCGCCCCCAGGAGGACGTAGGGGCCGATCTGAAGGACACCTTCACCGGCGCCCTGCTGATCGACGACCGGCGTATCCCCGAGGACCAGACGAAGGTCGTCGTGGGCCTCGGCCAGGTGAGCTTCCGGCCCGGGCCCGACAAGGAGATCACCGCCCTGCGGCCCGGCAACCACCACGCCACGATCATCTACTGGCCCCAGGAGAAGGGCGACGAGGATGCCGCCAAGGCGGCCGGAGCGGTGAAGTCGTACACCTGGCAGTTCACGGCCGGGTGACCGTCGGCCACGTACTGTCGGCGCCGTGTCGTGGCGGCCCCGCAGGTTGGCGATCCTCCTCGTCGGGGCGGCGGCCGTCGCCGCCTGGGTCGGCTACCTCTACGCCCTGACCTGGCACGCCTACGGCAGCCACTCCGACTCGGCCAACGCCGCCCGGGCCGGCCACGACCTCGTCACCGGCAATCCGCTGCTCAAAGGGTGGAAGCTGCCGGCCGACTCCTACTGGTCGATCGACCTCCCGGTCTTCGGGGTGCTGTCGGCGCTCTTCGGCCTGAGCCCCCGGATCGTCCATCTCGCCCCGCTGCTCATCGCCGTCCTGGCCCTCGGCGTGAGCGGCTATTGCATCCGCAGCCGCCGGTCGGGCTGGCCGGTGGAGCCGGGCCTGGTCGTCCTGCTCCTCCTGCTCGGGCTGCCGCACGCCCAGCTCGCCTACATCCTCTTCCAGGGCCCCTGGCACGTCGGGACGGCCGTCCTCTGCCTCGCCGCCTTCACGCTGGCCGGCGCGCCGGTCGGGAGCCGGCGCTGGGTCGGCGCCGTCGTGTTGCTCACGGCGGCGGTGGTCGGCGACCCGCTCGCCCTGGCCATCGGCGTCGCGCCGGTGGCGGGGACGTCGGCGCTCCGGGCGCTGCGGACCCGCCGGACGGGCGACGCGGTTCGTTCCGGCGTTCCTGTGACGCCGTCGCGGGGGCATGGCGCGGTGAGGAACGCCGGTTCGTGGGGGCACGCCATGGCCAGCGGCATGGCACCGGTCGTGGGGGCGGTGCTCGTCCGGGTGGTCCTGGCCGCGGCCGGCGGCTTCGCCGTCGCCACGACCGAGACGTCGCCGCTCTCGAACGTCGTGCCGAACCTCCGCCACGTTCCACGCCTCCTCGGCGCCCTGCTCGGCGTCGGCCGCCTGTCCGGCCTCTCGAGCGCGGGCGAGATCCACTACGGCCCGCTCGACCAGGCGGCGCACCTCGCCGGCGCCGCGCTCCTCGCCGCCGCGGTCCTCGCCTCCACCGTCGCCGTCGCCCTGCGGACACTCCGCGCCGCCCTGCGGCGCTCACCGGGCGCCGGCGCTGGAGCCCACGCCGACGCCGACGCGCCCGCCCACGCCGAGGCGCACGTCCAGGCGCGGGGCCTCCCCGACGCCGGCGAGGAGTGGCTCGACACCGTGCTCGTGCTCGGCTTCTGGTCTTCGATCGCCGCCTACGCCATCGTCGCCGCCCCCGACGCCGGCCTTGCCGGAGCCCGGTACCTGCCGGCGCCGCTCCTGTTCGGCGTCACGCTGGCGGGGCGACAGCTGCGGCGACTACCCACCGCGCCGAAGCCGCTCCGCCGGGGCGGGGCTCTGCTGCTGGCCGGGCTCCTCCCCCTCTATCTCATGTCGAGCCTGAGGCTCCTCGGCCACGCCGCGCCGGTCGACCCGGACGCCCGACTCGCCGCCACGCTGCTCTCCCGGCACCTCGACTTCGGCTACGCCCCCTACTGGATCGCCTCGAACACCGTGCTCCACTCCCGGGGCCGGCTGACGATCTTGCCGGTGGAGTCGGTGGACGGCCGGCTCCGGGCGTTCGCCTTCTACGCCGACCGGGCCGTCCCGCGCCGGTCACCGCCCCCGGAGGCTGCCACGTTCGTCGTGTACCGGGCCGACACCGGCTGGGGCAACGTCGACCTGCCCTCGGCCCGGGCGACCTTCGGCGAACCGGCGGCCGTCGAGACCTTGGGCCCGTACACGGTCTTGACCTATTCGGGTTGACCTATTCGGGTTCGACGGCGCCCGTCTCCAGGATCCTCTCCAGGGCCGCCTCGTCGAGGATGGGCACGCCGAGCGACTCGGCCTTGGCCAGCTTGGAGCCGGCGTTGGCCCCGGCCACGACGTAGGACGTCTTCTTCGAGACGCTGCTCGCGATCTTGGCCCCGAGCGCCACGAGGGCGGCGCCGGCTTCCTCCCGGGTGCGGCCGGAGAGGCCGCCGGTCAGCACGAACGTCAGCCCCGACAGCGGGAGGGCGTCCTCGGACTCCACCGCCGGCGGCCGGGGCGGGCCCTCCAGGTTCAGGCCCGCCGCCCGCAGCTTGTCGATCACGGTGCGGTTCCGGGCGTCGTCGAAGAACTGCACGATGCTCTCGGCGATGATCGGGCCGATCCCCTCCACGTCGACGAGGTCGTCGACCGAGGCCTCTTCGATCCGGTCCATGTGAGCCAGCTCGCCGGCCAGGGCGATCGCCGCCGTGGGGCCGACGTGGCGGATCCCCAGCCCGACCAGCAGCTTGGCCAGCGGCCGCTTCTTCGACGCCTCGATGGCCTCGTAGAGGTTGGTCGCCGACTTCTCGGCCAGGCGCTCGAGGCCGGTCAGCGTCTCGAGCCGGAGGGAGTAGAGGTCGGCCACGTCGGCCACGAGGCCCCGCTCCGAGAGCTGGGTGCAGATCTTCTCCCCCATGCCCTCGATGTCCATCGCCCCCCGGGAGGCGAAGTGGAACAGGCGCTGGACCCGCTGGGCCGGGCATTCCAGGTTCACGCAGTACCGGTCGGCCTCGCCCTCGAGCCGCACCAGCTCGTGCCCGCATACGGGGCAGTCCTTCGGGAACCGCCATGGTTCGGCGCCCGCCTGGCGGAGCGACTCCACCGGGGCGACGACCTCGGGGATGACGTCGCCCGCCTTGCGGACGACGATGGTGTCGCCCTCCCGCACGTCCTTCCGGGCCACCTCGTCCTCGTTGTGGAGGGTGGCCCGGGCCACGGTCGACCCGCCGACGAAGACCGGCGTGAGCGAGGCGAAGGGCGTGGCCCGGCCCGTCCGCCCGATGCTGACGAAGATCCGCTCGAGGACGGTCGTCTTCTCCTCGGGCGGGAACTTGAAGGCGATGGCCCACCGGGGCGCCTTGCTGGTGGAGCCCATCCGGCGCCGCTGGGTCAGGTCGTCGACCTTGATGACGGCGCCGTCGATCTCGTAGCCGAGGTCGTGGCGGGAGCCGAGCATGGCGGCGGCGAAGTCGTGGACGCCGGCCAGGCTGTCGAAGCGTTCGATGTGGTCGTTGACCGGCACGCCCGCCCCGCCGAGCCACTGCAGCAGGTCCCAGTGGGTGGCGATGCCGGGGTCGGGCTCGAGGGCGCCGGTGGCGTAGCAGTAGAGGGCCAGGTTCCGGTCGGCGGTGATCCGAGGGTCGAGCTGGCGGAGCGACCCGGCGGCGGCGTTGCGGGGGTTGGCGAAGAGCCGCTTCCCGGCTTCGCCCTGGCGGCGGTTGAGGTCGGCGAAGGCGGAAAGGGGCATGAACACCTCGCCCCGGATCTCGACGACGCCGGGCGGCGAGGCCAGCTTGAGCCTCCGGGGGACCGAGCGGATGGTGAGGACGTTGGCCGTGACGTCCTCACCCGTCACGCCGTCGCCCCGGGTGGCCGCCCGCACAAGGTGCCCCTTCTCGTAGACCAGCGAGATCGCCAGGCCGTCGAGCTTCGGCTCGCCGACGAAAGCCACCGGCTCCGGCATGAGGCGCTCGAGGCGCTTCCCCCAGGCGGCGAGATCCTCGATATCGAAGGCGTTATCGAGCGACAGCATCGGCACGACGTGGGCCACCGGGCTGAAGGTGACCGCGCCGCCCGGCCGCTGGGTCGGCGAGTCCTCCGTGATCAGCTCGGGGTGCTCGGCCTCCAGGGCCAGGAGCCGGCGGACGAGCCCGTCGTATTCGGCGTCGGAGATCTCGGGTTCGTCGAGCTCGTAGTACCGGGCGTTGTGGTAGCGGATCTCCTGGCGGAGCTGCTCGATCTCTGTCTCTTCGGGGGCACCCCGATCCCCGGGGCTGACGTCGCCGTCCACGGAGACGACGTTACCGGCCGGGTGTGACGGTCCGGGGTCCTAGTTGCACTTGATGTTGGGGTAGCTCCCGGTGCAGTTCACGACGTCGTTCGACGGCGTGGCACCCCGGTAGTAGGCCCGCACCTGGGAGCCCTGGCCCTGCTGGTAGAAGTACACGACGACCATGTCGGGACCGGCGCTGCGGACATAGACCTCGAAACCGGCGTTGGGCCGGGCCCACTTCAGCTCCACCTTCCCGGCCGAGTAGCGCACGGCCACGACTCCCCCGGCACTGGAGATCGTCCTGGTGTCACCCGACGCCTGGGGGGACGAGCCCTTGGACGACTGCCCCGGAGGAGCCGCGGTCGTGCCGCTCCTCTTCGAGGTTGTCGTGGTGGGCGACGACGTCGTGGTCGACCCCTTGTCGGAGCCCTTGGAGCCCGACTGGGGGGACTTCGACTTCGACTTCGAGTCGACGGGCGGGTCCGTGCTGGTCGTGGTCGCCAGAGCCGGGGGGGCCGTGCTGGTCGTGGAAGGCGCGGCCGCCTCGACGAGGGATCCGGCCGTCACCCCCGGGCGAGGGAGCGTGCTCGCCGGGGGCGCCGAAGCCGGAGACGACGGCGCCTCGGCCGAGGGCCTGGCCGGGGCGGCGTCGGTTGGGGGGGACGGCGGGGGGACCGTCGTATCGGGGGAAGGAGTCGGGGGGAGCGCCACTTGATCGGCGCTGTCGGGCAGGGATCGGGCGGCGTGGAGGGCCCGGAGGACCTCGGGGCGGGACATCGGGGACACACCAGCGGTCGCGAAGCGCGACGAAACCAGCTGCACGCCGAACAGCCCGAGAAGCACGCCGGTGGCGGTTCCGAGGGCCCACGTCAACACGAGAACCCGTCGCACCTCCAGATGGTGCCGCCCCGGGCCCCATCAGCGGGTGAAGGCGACGTTAAATCCACGTCAAGGGGGACAGATTCGTCCGATCGCTCGCGGGACCCCCCGATTGGGGGATGATGGGTCGTGGCCTCCGTGGCGCTCATCGAGGACGATCAGAGGATCCGGGCCGCCCTGGTGCGGTCGCTGGCCGAGCGGGGGCACACCGTCCGGGCCGCCGGCCGGGCCATGGAGGGCCTGTCCCAGGTGCTGGAGTGGCACCCCGACGTCGTCGTCCTCGACCTCGGCCTGCCCGACCTCGACGGCACGGAGCTGCTCAAGATGATCCGGGCCGTGAGCGCCGTGCCGGTGATCGTGGCCACCGCCCGGGACGACGAGGCGGAGATGGTCCGGATGCTCGACCGGGGCGCCGACGACTACGTCACGAAGCCGTTCTCGGCCGATCAGCTCGACGCCCGCATCCGGGCGGTGCTCCGCCGGGCCCACGCCGCCCCCGAGCCGGAGCGCATCGAGCTGGGGGGCCTCGTGATCGACCGCAGCACCCGGGTGGTCGAGCTCGAGGGCGCGGCGCTCGAGCTGTCCCGCCGGGAGTTCGACCTGCTGTGGTACCTGGCCCGGCGGGCCGGCACCGTGGTGACCAAGCGGGAGCTGGTCGGGGAGGTCTGGCGCCAGCCCTATGGTGGCGCCGATCGCACGGTCGACGTCCACCTGTCGTGGCTGCGGCGGAAGCTGGGCGAGACGGCGGCCGAGCCCAAGTACCTGCACACCGTCCGAGGTGTGGGAGTGAAGCTCGTCGCCCCTGAGCAAGGCTGAGCCGTGAGGCGGCGGCTCGTCGCCCTCGCTGCCACCACCACGATCATGGTGGCGCTGGCCTTCCTCATCCCTCTGGCCGTCCTGGTCCGCACCCTGGCCCGGGACCGGGCCCTGTCCGCGGCTGAGCTCGAGGCCCAGTCGCTGGCCCCGGTCCTGGCCCTCACCCAGGACACGAACGCCCTCGAGGCGGCGGTCCGGTCCACCGTGCCGGGAGGCAAGGGCCGCCTGGTGATCTTCCTCGCCGACGGAACCGAGGTCGGCGGCCCGTCCGACCCCGCCGGCGTCGGCACGAGCGGGGCCGACCCGGCCGCGGACCCCCGGGAGGCCGACAACCTGGCCCTGGCCCGCAAGGGACGGGCCTTCTCTGCCCCCGCCCCGGGCGGCATCGAGGTCCTCGTGCCGGTGGTACTGGAGGCCGACAAGACGGCCGTCGTGCGGGTGCTGGTCCCCAACTCGATCCTCCGGCGGGGCGTCGCCGCGGCCTGGGGCGTGGAGGCGGCGCTGGGCCTGACGCTGGTGGCCTCGGCGGTCTTCGTGGCCGACCGGCTGGCCCGCACCATCGTCCGCCCCGTCGACGCCCTGGCCGATGCCGCCGGCCGTTTGGGCGAGGGCGACCTGTCGGTGCGGATCAACCCCGAGGGCCCGCCGGAGGTGAAGCAGGTGGCGGAGGCCTTCAACCGCCTCGGCGACCGGGTCGGCGAGCTGCTGGAGGCCGAGCGGGAGCTCGTCGCCGACCTGTCGCACCGGCTCCGCACGCCGCTCACCGTCCTGCGCCTCGACGCCGAGGGCCTCGGCAATCCCGAGGAGGCCCGCCGGCTGGCCGACGACGTCGACGAGCTGGAGCGGGCCGTCACCGGAGTGATCCGAAAGGCCCGCCGGCCGGTCCAGGAGGACATCGTGGCCGCCGAGACCGACGCGGTGAAGGTGGCCGAGGCCCGGCTGGCCTTCTGGGCTCCGCTGGCCGAAGACCAGGAACGGCCCTTCGACCTCCTCCGGGTGGGTCCCGAGGGCGAAGCCGGGCCCCTGGGCGTGACGACGGTGGGGGTGTCGGCCGACGAGCTGGAGGCGGCTCTCGATGCCCTCCTCGGCAACGTGTTCGCCCACACCGACGAGGGCACCGCCTTCCGGGTCGAGCTCCGGGCCCTGTCGGACGGGGGGATCTCGCTGGCCGTCGAGGACTCCGGCCCCGGCCTGTCCCCCGACTTGGTGGAACGGGGCGTGAGCGGCGCCGGCGGGACCGGCCTCGGTCTCGACATCGTCCGGCGGACGGCCGAGGGCGCGGGCGGCGTCTTCCGCATCAGCCGGTCGGCGGCGGGCGGCGCCCGGATCGCTCTGGAACTGCCGACCACCGGCCCGCCCCCGGAGCGCTCGCCCCGCTAAAGGAGCTGCGGTGACGACCTCTTTGCGCCGGTACAGGCGAAAGAGGTGAAACGGACTGTGAACGGCGAATAATCCCCCTATCCCGTCGGTCATTGGCACCAACGGGCACTGGGGGTTTGAATGCTGCGACGCGGTCGGCTGGTGGTGCTGTCGGTGGGGGTGGGAGCCGCCACCACCTTCGCCGCCCGTCCGGGCCAGGCGGAGACGCTCCGGAGCGGGTTGGCCCGGGCGCAGCTGGCCAAGCTCGTTCCCTACGTGGGCATCCCGAGCGTCGGGGCCGGGGCCGGCGTGGCCCAGGCCGAGGTGTCGGGCGGCTCGGCCCACGCCTCGGCCGGTATGGCCGACTTCGGGGCCATGTCCCTCATCCTCGGCGCGGTGGCGTCGAAGGCGCCCGTCCCCCTCCCCGACCTTCCCGGCCCGATCACCGCCGACGACCGCGACCACCCCGACGTCCAACGCGACCCGATCGCCGCCTCCGCCCAGCCGCCCGCCACGCCGCCGCCGACCACACCGCCGGCCCAGCCGCCCACCACCTCCACCTCCCAGGCACCCGCCGCGACCCCGAACCAGCCGGCGTCGTCACCTGCTCCGCTGCTACCCGCCCTCACCGGCCACACCGGGTCCTCCGCCGCCACTCCGGCGGCCGCCGGCCCCGCCGCCGCGGCGCCCGCCGCCGCCACTGCCACCCCCGCCGACGGGGCGCCTCCGGCCGCTCCCGCCGCCCCCACCGCGGCGTGGGAAGAGGCGCACGCCTCGAAGGCGCCGGCGTCGCGGGCCCTGGTCCGGGGTCCGGAACTCGGCGTGCCCGGCGTGCTCACGTTCACCGGCGGTGAGAGCGCGGCGAAGGCCGATGGCGGTGTCACCTCGTCGACCGTGACCATCGGCCGGGTCGTCCTCGGGGGCGCCAGCGGGGCTCCCGAGGTCGTGCTCTCCAACCTGGTGTGGACGGCCCGCCAGGCCATGGGCAAGCCGGGCACCGCCTCCTTCACCATCGGTTCGGTCACCGTGGCCGGCCAGGTCCTCCCGGTCCCGGCCGGGGTGGCCCCGGCCGATGTCCTCAAGTCGGTGAACGACGCCCTCACCCCGCTGGGGCTGCGGCTGGAGGTTCCGGTCAGCGCCGGCGACGCCGCCGGCGCCACCGTCTCGGCGCTGGTGGTCCAGGTCCGCAACCCCGAAACCGTGGCCGGCCTCCTCGGCCAGGCGACGCAGCCGGCGGTGCCCGTCCTCAACCAGATGCTCGACACGCTGCTGGCCGCCGCGCCCGACGCCGCCGCCAGCCGGTTGGTGGTGAACGCCCTCCTGGCCACCGGCACCACCCGGGGCGGGGGGCGCCTGGAGCTGGGCGGCGCCTCGGCCCGCATCGGCAACGTCGAGGTGGCCGACCTGATCCCGCCCGCACCGCCGCCGGTCGACACAGGCGACGCCGGCAACTTCACGCCTCCCTTCGCCGCGGCCGCTCCGGCGGCGCCGGCCCCCGTCTCCACCGATTCGGCCTACGGCAACGGCTCCGGCGCTTTGTCGTCCGGTTACGAGTCGTCGCTGCCGTCGGCAGCACCGATCGCCCCGTCCGGCGCTGCTCACACTCCTTCGCCAGCAGCGGCGCCGGGCGGGAGCACTGTGGCCGCCCGCCCTGTCGGCACCACGGCGCCGGGCGGCGCCTCCGCACCACTCGTCCTCGGGGCCGCACTCCTCGCCATCGCCGTCCTCGCCCTGGGCGACAAGCTCCGTCTCCGCCGCATCGTCGGCGGAGGCTGACGGCCCGACGGCTTACGGCACACGGCTTACGGCTTACGGCACAAGGGAAAGGCTCCTGTGGACCCGAGAACCAAAGCCCAACGGCTGATCCTGCGCGGCTACGGCCCGCTGGCCGGCCTCGTGGTCGTGTTGCTCTTCCTCACGCTGCTGGTGCCGAGCCGGCCCCTCACGACGATCACGCTGTCGGGGGCAGCCGACACGCCGGCCGCGCCGGTGCCCGTGCCCACCGGCGACGGCACTGACGAAGCGACCGGTGCCGCCGCGGTTCCGGTCGGCGGGGAAGCGGTCACCGGCACGACGATGGCCGCCGGCACCGCCGCCTCCGGCCCGGCCGGCGCCCGTGGCCCCGGGACCCGCACCTCGGCGTCCGGCACTCCCGGCACGGCCCGGGCCGGCGGCCCGACGGCCGGCGCCGCCGCCGGCGCCGCGCCGGGCAAGGTGGCCGGCGCCGGCATCGTCACCGTTGGACGGGACTGCTCCGGCGGCGCCGTGCAGGACGGCAACTCGCCCTACTCGCCTCCGTGCCTCGACTGGAACGGCACCGACAACGGAGGGGTGACGACCCGGGGCGTCACCAAGGACACCATCACCGTCGTGATGCGGGAGAACAACAGCAGCGGGGGCAGCGGCGGGAAGGACAGCGACAAGCTGAAGCAGTCGGCCCGGGACAAGGGGCTCACCGACACCAAGGAAGACCAGGTCCGCAGCCGCGACGCCCTCCTCGAGTACTTCAACACCCACTTCCAGCTCTACGGCCGCAAGGTGAAGCTCGTCACCTATCAGGGCCGGGGCGACATGATCAAGGAGTTCTCCGGCAGCGGCCAGGAGGAGGCCAACGCCGACGCCCTCAAGGTCGGCCAGGAGATCGGCGGCTTCGCCGACCTGTCGGCCATCAGCCAGCCCTACCTCGACGCCCTGGTCCGCCAGAAGGTCGTGGCCTTCGGCGGGCTGCACCTGCCCGAGAGCTACTACCAGTCCAAGGCGCCCTACGCCTGGGGCCAGCTGATCGACTGCACGACGCTGGTCAGCAACGCCGTCGACCTGCTGGCCAAGCGGTTCAAGCCGACCGACAACGCGGTGCGGGCCGGCAGCGCGGCGCTGCGCCAGAAGCCCCGCAAGTACGGGCTGCTCGTACCCGACGACCCGGTCTACAAGCAGTGCGTCGAAGAGGGTAAGCCCCGCCTCAAGGCGGCCGGCATCGACATCGCCAAGGAGATCAACTACGCCCTCGACTTCTCCAAGATGCAGCAGGAGGCGCCGAACATGGCCGCCCAGCTGAAGGGCGCCGGCGTCACCACCGTCATCCTGGTCACCGACCCGGCGCTGCCCTACTTCCTGACCGGCGCAGCCACCCAGCAGGACTACTGGCCCGAGTGGTTCGTGAGCGGCTCGGCGCTGACCGACATCGACATCCTCGGCCAGTTCTACGACCAGGACCAGTGGCAGAACGCCTACGGGCAGAGCTTCCTGTCCGACATCTTCCAGGGCAAGGACTCGGAGTCGTACCGGGCCTACAAGGCCATCCGCCCCCAGGACGAGCCGGCCATCACCCGGGATCAGTACTACTACAACTTCCTGATGCTGTTCATCGGCCTGCAGATGGCGGGGCCGAACCTCACCCCGGACACGTTCGCGGCCGGCATGTATGCCTACCCGGCCCGGACGGGGAGCTTCGGGCGGTGGAGCTTCTCCCCCACCGACCACACCTGCAGTGACGACGCCCGGGAGATCTACTACGACCGGAACGCCCTTTCGGCGTTCAACAACAAACCGGGCCGGTGGATCACGTTGAACGGCGGACGCCGCTTCCGCGGTGCGTCGTGGCCGGAGCAGGCGCCACCGGCGCCGATCCCGCCGGCGGCCGCACCGTGACAGCACGCCTCACCGCCGGGCTGCGCTTCGCACCCCGCCGGCTCATGCTCATCGCGGCGCTCGTCGCCGCCTGGCCGGTGCTCAACGCCGTACTGCCCAGCGGGCTCCCGGCCGGCGTCGTGCTGCAGGGCGTCGTGCTCGGCTCGCTCACCGGGCTGTCGGCCGTGGGGCTGGTGCTCGTCTACCGGGCCTGCCGCATCGTGAACTTCGCCCAGGCCACGCTGGGCTCGGCGGCCGGGGTGCTGGCCACGCAGCTGTTCCAGCACCGGGGCTGGAACTACTACGCCGCCTTCGCCGCCGGCCTCGCCACCGCCGCCATCGTCGGAGCGCTGGCCGACCGCCTCGTCATCCAACGGTTCTTCTGGGCCCCCCGGCTGGTACTGACCGTGGCCACCATCGGCCTGGCCCAGATCCTGTCCGGCGTCGAACTGACCCTGCCCGGCCTGTTCGGCGG
>JAUZEY010000459.1 GCA_030838785.1 Actinomycetota bacterium
GAGGCCCACGATGGTGAGGGCCTCGAGGATGGGGGACTGGACGCGGCGCGTCGGCCGGACGGTCGTCGCGGCTGAGGTCATAGGGGGATTCTCCTGACAAAAGGGACGGAACGACCAGGCGAGGATGCCGCGGCCCGGCTGCGGGCTTCCTGAAGCTCCCTGAAGCCCGCTTCAGGGAGCGCCACCCCGGGGGAGCGAGAATGGGGGCATGCGGATCCTGGTGGTGGAGGACGAGGAGCGCATCGCCGACGCCCTGAGGCGGGGCCTCGAGGCCGAGGGCTTCGCCGTCGACGTCGCCGCCAACGGGACCGATGGCCTCTGGCTGGCCACCGAGCAGGCCTACGACGCCATCGTGCTCGACATCATGCTGCCGGGGATCAACGGCCTGCGGGTCTGCAAGGCGTTGCGGGACAAGCGGATCTGGACGCCGATCCTCATGCTGACGGCCAAGGACGGCGAACTCGACGAGACCGAGGCCCTCGACACCGGCGCCGACGACTTCCTGTCCAAGCCCTTTTCGTACCCGGTCCTCCTGGCCCGGATCCGGGCCCTCCTGCGCCGCAGCGGCGGGGAGCGGCCGACCGTGCTGACCGCCGGCGACGTCGAGGTCGACCCGGCCACCCGCACCTGCCGGAAGGGCGGCGAAGAGGTGAAGCTGACGGCCCGGGAGTTGTCCGTCCTCGAGTACCTCATGCGCCGGGCGGGCGAGGTCGTCTCCAAGCCCGACATCCTCGAACACGTCTGGGACTTCGCCTACGACGGCGGCGACAACGTCGTCGAGGTCCACGTGTCGGCGCTGCGGCGCAAGCTGGGGGCGGCGGTGGTCGAGACGGTGCGGGGCGGCGGGTACCGCGTGCCGGTCGTGCGGACCCCGGCCTGACGTGGACCAGCCGGTGCACCGACGGCTGTGGGGAACGCTGCGGGTCCGGGTCACCGCCGCCGCCGTCGTCCTCCTCACCGTGGCCCTCCTCGTGAGCGTGGTGGCGTTGGCGGGCTTCCTCCGGCGAACCATCGTCGGCAACGTCGAGCAGCACCTCGACAACCAGATCAACGAGGTGGCGGCCATGGCCCGGCGCGGGGAGCTCCCGGCGGCGGTGACACCGACGGGACGGGAGAGCGGCCAGATCCAGGTGATCGACACCGACGGGCGGGTGGTGGCCCGGTCGTCGGGCGTGGCCACGGCGGCCCGCTTCGACGTGCTGGCCCGGCCGGCCCCCGGCGCCCGGGTGGCGGCCACCGTCGACGGCGTCAAGGTCGACGGCGACCGGGGTGAGCACTACCGGGTCGTCGCCCGCTCCACGGACACGCCGTCGGGGCCGGTGGTGGTCTACGGCGTCTCGACGCTGCGGGGCGCCGACCGGTCGGTCCGGGCGCTGAAACGCGCTTCGCTGGTCGGGATCCCGGCGCTCGTGCTGCTGGCGGGCCTGTTCGCCTGGCGGGCGGTGCGCCGGGCCCTGGAGCCGGTCGACGCCATGACCGCCGAGGTCGACGAGATCGAGGCCAACGCCCTGGACCGACGCCTGGCCGCCCCGGCGGGCGACGACGAGATCGCCCGCCTGGCCCGGACTCTGAACCACATGCTGGACCGTCTCGACACCGCCGCCCGCCTCCAGCGCCGCTTCGCCGCCGACGCCTCCCACGAGCTGCGCAGCCCGCTGGCCGCCGCCCGGGCCCAGCTCGAGGTCGGCCTGGCCTATCCCGACCGCACCGACTGGCCGGCGACCGCCGCCAACGTCCTCGACGAGGTCGACCGGCTGGAGCGGCTGGCCGGCGAGCTCCTCGACCTGGCCCGGTTCGACGCCGGCACGGCGGGCGACGACGCGGCGGCGGCCGCCGCTCGACGGGAACGGCTCGACCTGGTGGAGGTCGTCGGCCGGGAGGCCGCCAGCCCCGAATGGCGTGACCTGCCCCTGGCGCCCCCGGTGGTCGAGGGGGACGGGCCGCTCGTGGTGGTCGCCGATCCGGACCTGATCACCAGGGTGCTCCGCAACCTCCTGGCCAACGCCGCCCGCCACGCCCGGTCCAAGGTATGGCTCGAGGTCGGCGCCGACGGCGCCGCCACCGCCGGACGCGTGGCCTGGGTCCGGGTCGCCAACGACGGCCCGGCCGTCCCCGTCGGGCACCGGGAGCGGATCTTCGAACCCTTCGCCCGCATCGACGACGCCCGGACCGCCCGCGCCGGCGGCGCCGGCCTCGGCCTGGCCATCGCCCGCCGCATCGCCCGGGCCCATGAGGGCGACCTCGTCCTCGAACCCGGCACCGACGGCGCCGCCTTCCGGCTGACGCTCCCGCTCGCCCCTTAGGCGGTCGGGCGGATGTTCTGGTTCATCCGGAAGAAGTTCGTCGGGTCGTAGTGGTCCTTGAGGGCGGTGAGGCGGCGGTTCTTCTCCGCCGAGCCGAACGACTCTTTCGCCTTCGCCTCCTGCTGGTCGCTGGTGAAGTTGAGCGACACTCCGGGAATGGTGAAGGGGGCCATCGCTTCCATCAGGGAGCGGGTCCAGGCGACGTGGGTGTCCGACTCCGCCGGGTCGGTCCACATGGAGAAGGCGTACAGGGTGTGGGCGGCGTCACGGCCGCCGAGGGCGGTGTCGGCTTCGCCCGTCCGGCTGATGGCCCGGCCCTTGGGTTCGAGCACCAGCATGCTGAGCGGCGACGTCATCCCTTCGGCGGTCTCGATCAGGGTGTCGATGGCACCGTCGCTCAGCCCGGGGAGGTTCTCCGCCTTCCAGTAGTTGTGCAGGCCGTGGGGCGTGGCCTCGTCGATGAGGCTCTGGACCACCGTGTAGGGCATCGGCTGGACCATGTCGATATCGGGGGCGAATTCCCGCAGCGGTTTCACCAGGGCCTCGCCGTCCTCGGGGGAACCGGCGCAGCAGATGATGAGCCCGAAGGCGGGTTGGCCCTGGAGGTGCTCGGGCACGAACGGCGCCGGCGGGGCGACGAGGAAGGCCGGGCCGCTGCCGAAGTCGTCGGGGGTGGTCTCGACGTAGTCGCGCCAGAAGCGGAGCACCTCGCCGGCCCGGGCCCGGGGCCAGACCAGCATCCCGCCGGTGACGATCGGGCCGACCGGGTGGAGGCGGAGCTCCAACGAGGTCACCACGCCGAAGTTGCCCCCGCCGCCCCGCAGCCCCCACAGCAGATCCTCGTTGTGGGACTCGTCGGCCCGCACGATGTCGCCGTCGGCGGTGACCAGCTCCGCCGCCAGCAGGTTGTCGCAGGTCAGCCCCAGCTTGCGCTCCAGCCAGCCGCTGCCGCTGCCGAGCGTCTGGCCCGCCACCCCCGTCGACGTCCGCCGCCCACCGGTGGTGGCCAGCCCGAAGAGCTGCGTCTCCCGGTCGAACTCGCCCCACAGGAGCCCCGACTGGGCCCGGCAGGTGCGGGCTTCCGGGTCGACCCAGATGCCCTTCATCGGCGCCACGTCGATGACGATGCCGCCGTCGCACACGCCGTAGCCCGGCACGGAGTGGCCGCCGGCCCGCACGGCGACGAGGAGCTCCTGGGCCCGGGCGAAGTTCACTGCCGCCACGACGTCGGCCGGGCCGGTGCAGCGGGCGATCAGCGCCGGCCGCCGGTCGATCATCCCGTTGAACACCGCCCGGGCCTGGTCGTAGCCCGGATCGGTGGGCTGGACCAGCTGCCCCCCGAACCCCGCCGCCAGCTCGGCGACCGCCGCTACCTCCAGCGTCCGCCCGAGCATCGACCCCGCCGCCGCCTGCTCCTGAGCGCTCATGACCCGAAAGCCTCGCGCCGATCGGTGCCGGGCGCATTCAGGACGGGGGTGGGCGGGCGTTCAGGCCGAGGCTTCGACGGCCGCGTTCGGTGCCGGCAGGTCGAGCACCCGGGAGTGGCGCAGCCGCCAGACCAGGTAGGCGATGCCGAGCCGGGTGCGCCCGAGGCCGTCGATCGGGTCGAACCCCATCATGGCGGCGATGACGTCGACCCGCTGCTGCATCGTGCTGTGGTGCACCCCGCCGAGCCGGGCGGCCTGGCGCAGCGACCCGGCCCGGATCAGCGCGTCGAGGGTCGGGCAGGCCCAGGCGTGCGTCATCACGTCGTCGAGGAGGTCGACGTCGGGCATGTGGGCGTCGGACGGGGCGTCGGCCAGCAGCCCGATCAGGCCGGCGTACTCGTCGGCGTTGACCAGCGGGGTGCCGGGGAGGGAGCAGAGGCGCAAGGCCACCAGGGCGGTGCGGAACGAATGGGGGAGGTGCTCGACGCCGCAGGCGATCCCGATGCCGGCCGGGCTGGCGGACACCGTCGTGCAGTCGCTCGGCACGACCACGGCGTGGAGGGAACCGAGGGAGGTGGGGACGACGTCCTCCGGCCCGCGGGGCCGGGCGCCGCCCCAGAGGGCGAAGAGGGGAGCGGCCACGACCCGGTGGCTGCCGGTGGTCGACAGGCCGAGCCGGGTGGCGGCCAGCTGCCGCTCGTCGACCGGGACGGCGCCGTCGAGGAGCACGCCGAGGTCGCGGCGGTTGTCGAGGTCCTGGGTGCCCTGCCCGCAGCGGATGCGGACGGAGAGGGCGAGGCGCTCCAGGATCATGTCGTCGTTGGCGTGCTTCGGCCCCTCCCGTTCGAGCCACACCGTCAGCCCGTCCGCCTGCTGGACGAGCCCGCCCGGTCCGGCCCCGTCGCTCGGCGCCAGCTCCCCCCGCGGCGTGACCCGGACCACCCTCCGGGGGTGCTCCTGGGCATAGCCGGCGTTACAGCCGGCCAGCGAGGCGGCAGCGCTGAGCAGCGCCCGGGTGTTCACGTTGCCGATGATGAGCTCGTCGAAGCAGGCGATGACCCGCAAGCCGAGGCTCGCCTCCGGGTCGAGGGCGGCGATCTTCCCTAGGAGTTCCTGCATGTCTCAGTCCTCAATGATCTTCTCGACCCAGGCGTCGCGGGTGCGGATCATGCCGCGGGAGAGCGCCGTGTGGGGGGCGAAGATGTCGAAGGCGTGGAAGCCGCCGGCCCACACGTGGAGTTCGGCCTCCCCTCCGGCGGCCCAGATGCCGGCGGCGTAGGCGACCGCCTCGTCGCGGAAGATCTCGGCCGTGCCGACGTCGATGAAGGCCGGCGGCAGGTGGGAGAGGTCGGTGGCCCGGGCCGGAGCGGCGTAGGGCGACACGTCGGGGCCGCCCCGCTCCTCGCCGAGGAGGGCGGACCAGCCGGTCTCGTTGCTCACCCGGTCCCACACGCCGACGCCGTCGAACTGGCGGGTGGACAGGGCGATGCCGCGGTCGTCGAGCATGGGGTAGTCGAGCACCTGGCCAACCAGCGCCGGCCCGTCGCGGTCCCGGGCGGCGAGGGCGAGGCCGGCCGCGATCCCGCCGCCGGAACTGGCCCCGGCCAGCATGATGCGGTCCCGCCGGATGCCGATCGTCTCGGCGTTGGTCGCCGCCCACTCGAGGGCGGCGTACATGTCCTCCCGGGGGTAGGGGTCGGGGAACTCGGGGGCCATGCGGTACTCGGGAGTAACCAGCACCGCACCGAGGCGCTCGACCCACTCGAGGACGAGCTCGATCCCGCTGAACCGGTCGCCGAACATCATCCCGCCGGAGTGGGTGAACACGACCCCGGGCCGCAGACCGGAGGCGCCGGCCGGGCGGAGGATCGACACGGTGATCGGGTCGCCCCGATGGCCACCGATGGTGAGGTTCTCGAGCTTCACCGCCCGGCCCCGCAGCGTGTCGTCGATCGGCGCCGAGGCGTAGGCCTTACGCATGTAGTCGATGAGGTCGGGCGTCACCGTCGGAGGGAAGAAGCCGCCGACGATCGCCAACCCCGCCTTGAGTTCCGGGTCGAAGCCCGGCCTGGCCAACATGCTCACCGCGCGAATCCCCTCCGCGTGCGATCCCCCCGGTCGACACGACGGGTTGAGTGAAACCGTCGCGTGGCGACCCTGTCAACCCTTCGGAGCCGACCGGCGGGCCGGATCACGACCCTGCCCGCCATCTGGCGGTTCGCCGGCCGGGAACTGCGTCGGATCGTCGGTACCGGGGAATGGTGGGTTTTGCAAAGATCGGGCTGAATGTCCGCTAGGGAGGATCACTACATTGCGCCATCCATCGAAGCAACGATCGAAGCTCGTCCCGCTGCTGGTCGCATCGCTGTTGCTCGGGGCCGGGGGGCTGGCCGTGAGCCGGCAGGGCCGGGCCGGGGCCACCGGCGGCGACGATGTCCCGCTGGCCCGGGACTACAACTATCCGACGGGCGAAAATGCCAATACCTTCCAGGGGCCCGTCCCCAAGGCCGACTGCGGACCGGGCTCGAACCCCGAGACCGGGAAGCTGCAGGGTGAGGTCACCATCGCCGACCGGGACAGCGGGCGGTCGTCGCAGGGCTACACCTGCAACATGGAGCAGGTCGGCCTCTACGGCCCGAAGGACGGGTTCGAGGGGGCCGAGTGGCAGCTGGCCCGCTACAAGGACTGCGCCTACTACAGCCAGCGGACGGTCAACTACGGGGTCGGCGGCAAGACGCCGGCCAACCCGATCCTGACGAAGCCGGGGACGATCGTCCTCGACGTCTCCGACGAGACCCACCCGAAGTTCGTGCAGAACATCAACACCCCCGGTATGCAGGACCCGTGGGAGACCCTGAAGGTCAACGTGGCCCGGGGCCTGCTGGCCGCCGTCAACGTGATGGACGGTGAGGGCGCCTCGTTCATGGGGATCTACGACATCAAGGGTGACTGCAAGCACCCGAAGATGCTCTTCGACGGCCCGGTCACCGTTCTCAACCACGAGGGGAACTGGGCCCACGACGGGATGACGTACTACTCCGGCGGACTGACCCCCGGTGTCGTGTCGGCCATCGACACGACCGACCCGACGCACCCGAAGCTGATCACCACGTTCTTCGCCAAGCTCGGCATCCACGGCATGAGCACGAGCCTCGACGGGCGACGGTTGTTCCTGTCCCACATCAACGAGGACTGGCCCGTCACCCTCTACGGCGGCGGCAACGACAACTCGCTCAAGTCGGCGGCCCGGGGCAACGGCATGGGGATCTACGACATCAGCGAGATCCAGGACCGCAAGCCCAACCCCGCGGTCAAGCTCGTCAGCGCCCTGCAGTGGGAGGACGGGTTGCTCGGCCAGCACACGCTGAACTTCACCCGCGACGGGAAGCAGTACGCCATCGAGATCAGCGAGGCCGGGATGGGGGCAGCCCGGATCATCGACATCACCGACGAGAAGAACCCGGTCGTGGTCTCCAAGCTGAAGACCGAGATCATGATGCCGCTGAACCTGGAGTTGGCCCACAGCGAGATCCACCGCTACCCCAAGGAGAACGGCGGCGACTTCCGCTTCGGGTACAACTTCCATTACTGCAACATCGACAAGACGCAGGACCCGAACCTCCTGGCGTGCAGCGCGTTCGAGCAGGGCCTCCGGCTGTTCGACATCCGTGACGTGTCGAAGCCAAAGGAGCTCGCCTACTTCAACAACGGCGGCGACGGCACCCGCCAGCCCGGCGGGTGGGGCGCGGTCTACTCGGCCTACGCCGCCGCCATGCCGCAGTTCGACCCCGTCCACCACACCATCTGGTACACGGACCACGACCGCGGCTTCTACGTGGTGCGGCCCACCAACGGCACCTGGATCACCGACATCACCGAAGAGACCGTGAGCCACGGCGTCTGAGCATCACCCCGGCCGTCACGGCCATTGCTGCACCGAGCACTCCGGCCGCCGCAGCCGCCAGCCCGTTTCCAGCGGGTTTGCGGCTCGGCGGCCGGAACGGCTCGAAGGTCGTGGCACCCTTGATCTCGGCCGGCTGGGCGCCGATGCGGAGCGGGATCGTCCACCGCCGCACCTCGACGGCGCGGCCGGTGACCGGTGGTTCGGTGTCGGGCGGCCGGCTGCGGAAGTCGGCCCAGCTCAGCAGATGCCCGTCGCTGATCGCCTCCCACCGGGGTTGCGCCGTTGCGTCGGCCACCGCCTTCGGGGTGCGGCCCAGGGCCCGTCCGACCTGAACCCAGGCCGGGGAGGCCAGGTTGGCCTCCACGGCGCCGCCCACCCGGAGAAAGGGCTCGCCGTCGGCGCCGAGCACCGTGACCGGATCGGCAGACTCGTTGCGCACGGTCACGGTCGGCACCGCCTGGCCGGCCAGCAGGCCGATCTCGACGCCCGGCGCCGGTTGGGGCGGGCTGAGCAGCCGGTGGACGTAGCGCCCCCGGGGCGGCTCGAACTCCAGATAGCCCTTGATGTGGGCCGGAGTGTCGCCCACCCGCAACGGGATGTCGAAGTCCCGCAGCCGGACGGGCACCCCCCTGGCCACCATGTCGGGGCTGACGGCGCCGGATCCGGCGCTGGTCCGGGGATCGAACCAGGCCCACGCCCGGGCCCGCGACACCGGTCGCCAGTCCGGGGGCGAGGCGGGCCCGACGCCGCTCGGCAGCCGGACGGCCCCGGAGGCGTCGGGGGCGATCGCCGACGTGTACCAGGCGGGTGCGCCGTAGTCGCCGTCGACGCCGCCCGGGACGATCCGCAGGAAGGCCCGGTCGGCATCGTCGAGGACGGATACATCCTGCGCGCTCGTGACCGACAGGCTGA
>JAUZEY010000462.1 GCA_030838785.1 Actinomycetota bacterium
CAGGCCCACGACGCCGACACCCTGCTGGCCACCCACCTCGACGGCCGGCCCCTCTCGCCCGACCACGGCTACCCGCTGCGGCTGATCGGCCCCGACCGGCCCGGTGTCAACCAGACCAAGTGGGTGACCAGGGTGGTGGTGCTGTGAGCGGCGCCGGCGTCACGCCCACGCCCCGCCGGGGGCCGCTCTTCTGGGGCAGCGCCGCCGCCGGTTGGGCCCTCATCCTGTGGGGCGTGCGGGGAGCGTTGCACCATCGTGTCGACACCCGGCCCGGCCAGCTCGTCCGCTTCCTGCTCGGCGGGGCGCTGGCCCACGACCTCCTGTTGGCCCCGGCCGTCCTCCTCGCCGGGGCCCTGGTGGCCCGAGCCGTACCCGGTCGGTGGCGGGCGCCGGTGCAGGCCGTTCTGCTCGTCTCCGGAACGCTGCTTCTCTTCACCTGGCCCGAGCTGCGGGGCTACGGCCGGGTGCTCCGCAACCCGACCTCACTGCCCCACGACTACGGCACCAACCTGATCGTGGTCCTGGCCGCGGTGGTCGTCGGCACCGCCGTCGTGGCCGTCGTCAGCGCCAGTCGCCGGCCAGGCGGCGGGTAGCCAGCGCCCGGGCGTCGGGCGGGCAGTTCCAGTAGTGGCCGCCGCCCGCGCCCCACACGTTCGCGACGCAATCTGCTCCAGCCTCGAGGGCGGGGCCGATGGTGCCGAAACCCCAGGCCGTGTAGTCGCTGATGAACTGGGCGAAGCGGTTCTGACGGTACTGCCAGGCGTGGGCCAGTTCGTGGAGGACGACGTAGCGCAGCCGGTTCTGGTCCTCGAAGGCCGTGGGCCCGACCCAGATGGTCGACGTGGCCGCCTCGTAGACCCCCCAGTGGCAGCAGTCGGCCGGGTAGAAGCTGAGGTTGAAGCGGACGCCGGCCGCCCGCCAGTTCCACCGGCTGGAGTCGGCGATGGCCTCCACCTCGGCCTGCGCCGCCGGGCCGGTCGAGGCGGCCCTCCGGACCGGCGCGGCCGGCGGCGGTTGCGGAGTCGGCGGCCCGATGGTCGGCGGCGGCGGGGCCGCGGGCGGGGGCGGCACCGTCGTCGTGGTCGTCTCCGGCGGCCCCGTCGTCGTGGTCGTGTCGAGCGGTGCCGTCGTCGTGGTGGTCGGCGGATCCGTGGTGAGGAGCGGCGGCGGGACGGGCAGCTCCAGGACCGGGGCCGCGTCGCCGGTGGTCGCGTCGGCCCGGCTCTCGGCCGGGTGGACTCCGACGAGGCCGAAGACACCGACGACCACGGCGAAGCCCATGGCGCTGAGTTGTCCCGGTCTACAGATCTGCCGCGTCCAGGCGCGCCAAGGCGCGCTGTTGCTGCGCACATTCCCCAGTTTCACGTTCTCTCCGATGCCCCAAAATTCATCGGCTCCCCGCCGGCCCCTGGAGGGCAAGAGGGGAGATATGGGCTACATCGGCCTGACCAGGCCTCGACTTGAGTCCAGCGCGGAAGTTACCCCGCCTCGGCCCGGAGCGCCTCCGGAAAGCTGAAAACGGTCTGAGAAAAGGAGAGTAGCGCTGTCGTCAGCCGCTGCTGGGTTGGATCGTGAAGGTCGCCGCGTCGCCCCGCAGCACCCGGATGGCCAGCTGCCCGTTGGACAGCGTGGCCTCCACGCCGCCGCCGAAGCCGGCCGGGAGATCGATCTCGCGTTCGTAGCCGCCGTAGTGCCACTCGTGGACGAGGTAGTCGCGGGGCCCGGCGCTGCGCAGCTGGGCCCAGAACCGCACCGCCCCGGGCCGCAGCTCGACCGTCACGTCCTTGGCCGTCACGGCCGGAAGGGGCGCCACGATCACGAGCGCCTCGCTCGTCTCGTGCACGTTGACCGGCACCCGCTGGGGGCTCATCGACGCCTCGGTCGACGCCGTGGACGCGACGACGTCGCCGTGGGTGGACTGCTCGCTCGTCATGGCCGACACGCTACCCCTCGGCCTGGGGCGACAATCACCAAAGGGCGGCGTGGACGGGCCGCCCTCCTCCCGGCCAGGCTGGGGTGATGCACCGGCTGTTCGTGCTCCGCCACGCCAAGTCGAGCTGGGGCAACTCCAACCTCGCCGACCACGACCGGCCCCTCACGCCGCGGGGCCGCCGGGCGGCCGGCGCCCTGGCCGAGCACGTGGCCACGATCGGGCCGCCCCCGACCCTCGTGCTGTGCTCCACGGCCCGCCGGGCCCAGGACACCCTCGCCGTCGTCCGGGAGCGCCTCCCCGACAGCACCGACGTCCTCGTCGAGGACGAGCTCTACGGGGCCACCGCTCCGGAGCTCCTGGCCCGGCTCCGCCAGGTCCCCGAGGACATCCCCGGCGTGCTCCTGGTCGGCCACAACCCGGGGCTCGAGGACCTCGTCCGGGGCCTCGGCCGGGACGGCGATCCCGGCCTCATCGCCCGGGTCCACGGCAAGTTCCCCACCGGAGCGCTGGCCACCCTCGCCTTCAGCGGGTCGTGGACCGGTCTCGGCTCCGAACCCGCCACCCTCGAGGCCTTCGTCGTCCCGGGAGACCTGTAGTGATCCTCCCTGTGGCCGGGGCCGGGGCAGGGGCCGCGTTCGCTGAGTCCACCTGAGCACATTGTTGATCACCTCTGTGGCGCACGTTTCGCGCTGAGGGTGCTCGAGCTTGGATCGGATGGAAGGGCATGGCTAGCGTCTCGGCCGTCCGGGAGAGGTCCGACCCGGCACTTCTCCCATGCGCCTTCTCATTCGATGCGTCGTGCTGTGCCTGGTGGTGACCGCGGCGGCCGTTCCGGCCGGGGCCCGGGGTCGCCCGGATCAGCCGCCCGCGGCCGCGACGCTCAAGGCGCAGGCCAACCAGGCGGCGACGAAGCTCGCCGCCGCTCAGGTGGCCTACGCCCGGCTCGGCGATCAGATCAACGCCCTCGACCGCCAGGTCGCCGATCTCGAGGGCCGCATCGGGCCGCTGCGGGAGCGGATCACCCGGCAGGCGGTGGCCGTCTACCAGGCCGACGTCGTCCAGGCCGCCGTCACCAGCTTCGAAGCGGCGGCGGCCATGATGCGCTCCGACCGGTCGGCCCATCTCGTGGCCGACCTCAGCGCCCGCGACATGCCGGCCATCGACGCCCTGCTCGAGACGAAGCACAGCCTGCGCGACCGGCGGTCGGAGCTCGCCGGCCGGCGCCACGACCAGGACGTGACGATGGCGGACCTCGCCGCCCAGCGGGACCAGATCTCGCTCGAGCTGACGGCCATGGCCGCCGTGCTGCCCCCGCCGGGCTCCCACCTGCCGCTCCCCCGGTCGAGCCGCTCGGCGTCCGCTCTCGGCCAGCGGCTCCGGAAGGGCGGCCCGCCGCCGGCCTTCGTCTGCCCCATCGACGGCCCCCTGGCCTTCAGCGACGACTTCGGCGCACCCCGGGGCGGCGGCCGCCGCCACATGGGCAACGACCTGCTCAGCCCGCGGGGCACCCTCAATGTGGCGGTGGTCGACGGCACCATCGAAACGCGGCCCTGGGCCGGCGGGGGCATCACGATCTTCCTGGCC
>JAUZEY010000463.1 GCA_030838785.1 Actinomycetota bacterium
CGGCTCCACCGTGGGCGAGGTGCTCCGCCAGCACCTCAACACACCTCCGCCCCACCTCCGGGCTCTGGGTGTCGACGTCCCCCGGGCGATCGACGGGGTACTCCAGCGACTGCTGGGGAAGGACCCCGACGAGCGGTATCAGTCCGCCGTGGCGGTGCTCCTCGACCTCACCGAGATCGAGGCCGCGCTGGCCGCCGGCGTGGCCGAGCCGGCCGTCATGCCCGGACTGCGCGATCGCCGCCGCTCCCTGACCGAGCCGTCCTTCGTCGGCCGGGACGCCGAACTGGCCGTCCTCAGCGCCCTCCTCGGCGGTGCCGCCCGGGGAGAGGGCGGGCTGGTGCTGGTGGAGGCCGAGTCCGGCGGAGGGAAGACGCGACTGCTCGACGAGGTCGCCTTCCAGGCCGGGCGGACGGGCTTCTGGGTGCTGCGGGGTCAGGGTGTCGCCCACGCAGCGCGCCGTCCGTTCCAGGTGCTCGACGGCGTGGTGGCCGGGATCGCGGCGTCGGCCGGGGCGACCACCTCGCCGGAGGACCTGCGCCGCCGCCTCGGCGACCGGGCGGAGGCCGTCGCCGTCGCCCTCCCGGATCTGGCTCCGACGTTGGGGATGGCCGATCACGCCGACGCCGGTCCGGAGGCGTACGGGGAGGCCCGCAGCATCGACGCGCTGGCCGCCCTGCTCGACGTCCTCGGCCGGCCGGGCCGGCCGGCCCTCGTGCTGCTCGACGACTGCCAGTGGGCCGACGGCCTGACGGTCGCCCTCCTGAGCCGGTGGCAGGCCCGCTTGGCGGCCGGTGCGGGAGGCGGCGCTCCGGTACTGGTCGTCGCCGCCTTCCGGTCCGAGGAGGTGCCCGCCGGTCACCCCCTGCGGGCCATCGATGCCCTGGCGAAGGTGATGCCGGCGCCGTTCGGGGCTGAAGACGTCGAAGCGCTGTGTGCGTCGATGGCCGGTCCGCTCCCGGCCGAGGCGCTGTCCACCGTCGTCCGGCTCGTCGACGGGAGCCCGTTCATGGCTTCGGCCGTGCTGCGGGGAATGGTGGAGGCCGGCGCGCTGCGTCACACGGCCGCCGGGTGGGAGATCGACCCCGGGCCCATGGGCGACGTGCAGACCTCCCGGCGGGCGGCGGTGTTCCTGACCCGCCGCTTCGAGCTCCTCGATCCGCAGGCCCTGGAGTTGCTGACCGTCGGTGCGGTGCTCGGCAAGGAGTTCGACCTGACCCTGGCCGCCACGCTCACCGGCCGTGACGCCGCCGAGGTCACAGCGGCCCTCGACGACGCCCGCCGCCGGCGCATCCTGTGGGTCGACGAGGGTGGGAACCGTTGCTCGTTCACCCACGACAAGCTGCGGGAGGCGCTCCTCGGCCGCCTCGAGCCAGCCGAGCGTGTGACCCTGCACCGCCGGGCCGCCGAGCTGATCGAGGCGCTCGACCCCGACCGGGCCTTCGAGATCGCCTACCACTTCGACGCCGCGGGGGAACACGCCCGGGCCCTGCCCTACGCCCTTCGGTCGGCCGAACTCGCCCGGAGCCGGCACGCCCTCGACGTGGCCGTGACGCACTACCGCATCGCGCAGCGGGCCGCCGCCGACCCGGCCGCCGCCGAGGTGGACCCCTTGCTCCAGGGGCGCATCGCCGAGGGCCTCGGCGACGTGCTGACGCTCCAGGGGGACTACGCCGAGGCCACCCGGTTGTTCAAGGAGGCATTGTCGCTCTCCGCCGACCCGGTGACCCGGGCCGTGCTCGACGGCAAGCTCGGTGATGTCGCCTTCAAGACAGGCGACCAGGCCAGCGCCCGTCGCTACCTCGAGGGGGCGTTGCGGGACCTGGGCCGACGGGTTCCGGGCGACGCCGGCGTCGGCATGTTGGGGGCGGCGGTGAAGGAGATCTTCGTCCAGGCGCTCCACACGCTGCTGCCCCGGTTGTTCGTGGCCCGCCGCCCGCGGGAGGGCGCCGAGCGCGAGTTCCTGGCCATCCGCATGTACAGCCGCCTGGCCTATGTCTACTGGTTCAGCGCCGGGAAGATCCCCTGCGCCTGGGCCCATCTGCGGGAGATGAACCTGGCCGAGCGCTACCCGCCCACCCCGGAGCTGGCCCAGGCCTATTCGGAGCACGCCCCAGTGATGACGATGGCGCCGTGGTACTCCCGGGGTCTCAGGTACGCGGAGCGGTCGTTGGCGATCCGCCGGGAACTCGGCGACGTGTGGGGTCAGGGGCAGTCGCTGAACTTCTCCGGCGTCGTGCTCTACGCCGCCTCCCGCTACCGCGACTGCATCGAGCAGTGCCGCCAGTCGGTGCGCCTGCTGGAGCGCACCGGTGACCGTTGGGAGCAGAACACCGCCACCTGGCACCTGGTCTTCAGCCACTACCGCCTCGGCGAGCTCGACACCGCCGCCACCCTCGCCCGCGACCTGTACGCCTCGGCCAGCACCATCGGCGACCAGACCTCCGCCGGGGTCGTCCTGAGCGGTTGGGCCCGCGCTGCCGCCGGGGCCGTCCCGGCGGAGTTCGTGGAACGGGAACTGGCCCGGGACAACGACGATGCCCAGACGTCGGTCGAGGTCCGGCTGGCCGACGGTGTCCGGCTGCTGCACGCCGGCGACATCGAACGGGCCGTGGAACGCCTCGAGGAGGCGGCGGAAATCACCGCCCGGGCGGGGCTCCGCCAGGAGTACGTGGCGCCGGTCAAGCCGTGGCTGGCCACCGCCCTCCGGCTGCAGGTCGAGGCCGCCGATGTCCACGCCCCCCGCCCCCGGGCCCGGATGCTCCGGCGGGCGGCCCGGGTCGCCCGCCAGGCCGACCGGTTGTCGCGGGCATACCGCAACAACCGGCCCCACGCCCTGCGGGAGCGGGCGCTGGTGGCCAACCTGGCCGGCCGGTCGGGCCGGGCGGGCCGCCTCCTCGCCCGCAGCCTGGCGGTCGCCGTCGAGCAAGGGGCCGACTACGAGACCGTGCTGACCCGGGTGGCCGCCGGCCGCCTCGCCGTCGCCGCCGGCCGGCCCGGCGCCGAAGGCGAATTGGCCGCCGCCGAGGCGGACCGCGCCGCGCTGGAACCGCTCCCGGCCGGGACCGACGTGGACGGGGCCGACCGGCCGTCGTTGTCGCTCGCCGACCGCTTCGAGTCGCTGCTCGTCGTCAGCCGCCGCATCGGCGCCGCTCCGTCGCCGTCGGCGATCTACGAGGCGGTGCGGGAGGCCTCCATCCTCCTGCTGCGGGGTGAGCGCGGCCATGTCATCGAACTGGGGCCCGGACTCGGGGACGACCTGACCAGCGAGTCCGGCGAACGCGTCGACGACCTCAGCCGCAGCCTGCTCACCAAAGCCATCGAGCAGCGCGGCCCGGTGGTGTCCGGCACGGTGGCCGACGAAGACTCGGCTGAAAGCCTCCTGCTGGCCGGGCTGCGCTCCGCGCTGTGCGCCCCCATCGTCAGCGACGGGGACGTCGTGGCCTGCCTCTATGTCACCCACCGGCGGGTGGGCGACCTGTTCGGCGACCTCGAGGTCCAGCTGGCCGAGTTCATCGCCACCCTGGCCGGAGCGGCGCTGGAGCACGTGGCCGGCAGCGAAGCCCGGTTCCGGTCCCTGGCCCAGAACTCGTCCGACGTCATCACCATCGTCGATGCGGGCGGAGGGGTCATCTACCAGAGCGCCTCGGTCACCCGGGTCTTCGGCTACCAGCCGGCCGAGGTCGTGGGCCGGGAACTGCGCTCCTGGCTCCACCTCGAGTACGCCGCAGCTCTGCTCGCCCTGCTCGACTCGCCCCCGGGCCCGGGCGAGACGGCCGCCCTGGTCACCACCCGGATGCGTCATCGTGACGGCAGCTGGCGTGACGTGGAGACGGCCGTCACCAACATGCTCGACGACCCCGGCGTGCGGGGCCTCGTGCTCAACTCCCGCGACGTGAGCGAGCGGGTCGCCCTCGAGTCCGAGCTGCGGACCCGGGCCTGGCACGACCCGCTGACCGGACTCGCCAACCGGGCCCTGTTCGCCGACCGGGTGGAGAACGCCCTGGCCCGCCGCGCCCGGGAGCACCGCCCGCTGGCCGTTGCCTTCCTCGACCTCGACGACTTCAA